>CAYUAM010000200.1:0-4199 GCA_964442805.1 uncultured Anaerolineales bacterium
ATAATAGATTGAGGTATTCGGGTGCAGACGGGGGTGCGATGGAAAATCCTGTGTGTGCATAGAAACCTATAAGAAGGTGTACCGTCCCCAAAGGGTATTTCTGCTTGAAACGATCTTTGGCAAATATATCCCTTTCAATATTAGGATTAAAGCTGTTGCTCTGGTGTCCGGGGATTTGATCTGTCGCCGAATATTTGAGTAGGTGGTGCCCTACACTGGCTATGTGGTTTCTGTTTATATCGATATCTACAAAGATGCAATTACTCAGGTCTTGTTGACGTAACTTGCGGTCATACCAGATGGCACTTGAGCCGACATAAAAACCGGCAATTTCCCAACCAAGAAGATAATGAAGCAATTGAGCACAAAGAAAGCCATCAAAGTCGTTGCTGATGATCATCCTTCTGGACTTTTGCAAGAGCCATGGAAACCTGCGAGCGAATGAGTCGTAATCAAGCATATTTGACATCCTAACGAATGTGAGGCAAACAGACCATTAAATCCATTTTAGCACCCCTTCCCTGGTTTCGCTACTTATGCAACCGCTTCAGCATCCTCACAGCATGCAGGGTAACCCATTTGGAAGGCCTGCCTATCTTTTCCAAAGGCACGAATTTCTCGAACCATTTGCCCCCCTTGGGGTGCACTTCACAGGGCCAGCGGCCCCCCTCGTCCTGCTTGGACAACACTAGGCGGAGACCCTCTTGAATGCGTTCGTCGTCAGGGGAGACGTAGGGGGCTACCAAACCCAGTACCTGAAGGATGTCCGTTTCCCAGTGCATGGGGAAGCCGAATTGGAACCAGCGAGGGCTAGGTTTGCCCCACTCTCGGTGGTGCTTGTAGAGGCCTGAATTCAGGAAGAGTTCGACGGCCCGACGGCGGGACTCCTCTATCTGAGGGGTGAGCCAGTCCGAGGGAAGGTCGTCGAAGGCTTGCAGCACGGCGGCGGTGGCCCAGAAGCAGGAGTGGCCCTTCACCTTGGAGATACAGGGCCAGCCGCCCTCCTCGTGCTGGACGCTCAAGAGCCAATCCAGGGCCCTGCGAGCGCGAGGGTCATCAGCATAGCCGTACCAGAGCATCAGGCGTAGGGCGTGAGCAGCGTGACAGGGGAGATATACCGTGTGCCCTTTTATCTCCATGCCGTAGGCCCCATCTTCCAGGATGCAGCCATCCAACAGGTAGTCCATGGCCTTCTTGATGGCCCCGTCTCCCTTATAGCCCAACCACAGGAGAAGCACTAGGTATTTTTCCGTGCCGTGATGGGGGCGGGGGTCAGGGCCCCAGTAGCCCTCCGACCGTTGACCTCGGAGGAACTTCCCCACTGGCTCGGACTGGGCGATGGCCTGGCTGGCGGCTATTACCTCCGGGTCGCCCTCGGGCTTGTCCAGGAGCCAACGGAGGGCGAAATAGCGGACGGAGGGGTTGGACTCCTCCAGGAGCCAATCGGTAGGGTCGCCCTTGAGCAAACTTTTCCAACTCTGCATCTCTTACCTCCTAGACGAAAAGCGAGGTCTGGGGGACCTCGCTGAGCAGATATAAATGGGCTTATCACCTCTCACGATGCGGCCTCTAGTTCTATTTTTCTCCTGCGACGCTCTTTAACCGCAGGCTTTTGCTCGAAGAACAGCCTCTTGAGGAACTGGCCGGTGTAGGAGTGAGCCATACGGGCCACCTCTTCCGGGGTACCCTCGGCGACGACCCAGCCTCCGGCATCGCCGCCCTCCGGCCCCAGGTCGATGATCCAATCGGCGCATTTGATGACATCCAGGTTGTGCTCGATGATCACCACCGTGTTCCCGGCATCGACTAACCTGTTCAAGACGTTCAACAACTTCTTGATGTCGTCGAAATGGAGCCCGGTGGTGGGCTCGTCCAGGATGTAAAGGGTACGACCAGTGGCCCGCTTGGAGAGTTCGCGGGAGAGTTTGATCCGCTGGGCCTCGCCGCCGGAGAGGGTGGTGGAGGATTGGCCCAGCCGGATATAACCCAGCCCTACCTCGTAGAGGGTCTCCAATTTACGCTTGATGGCCGGGATGTTGGCGAAGAATTCCATGTTCTCTTCCACCGTCATATCTAATACGTCGGCGATGTTCTTCCCCTTGTAGCGGATCTGTAAGGTCTCTCGGTTGAAGCGCTTTCCCTTGCAGACCTCGCAGGGGACGTAGATGTCGGGGAGGAAGTGCATCTCTATCTTGATGATGCCCTCCCCTTGACAGGCCTCGCAGCGCCCCCCTTTGACGTTGAAGGAGAAGCGCCCGGGCCGGTAGCCTCGCATTCGGGCCTCCGGCAGGCTGGTGAAGAGGTCTCGGATGTGGGTGAAGACGTTGGTATAGGTGCCAGGGTTGGAGCGAGGCGTCCGCCCGATGGGGGACTGGTCGATATCTATCACCTTGTCTAGGTTCTTGGCCCCCAGGACATCCTGGTGGCGGCCCGGCTTGTCCTTGGCCCGATGCAATACCTGGGCTAGCCGCTTATAGAGGACCTCCACCAGGAGGGTGCTCTTTCCGGAGCCGGAGACGCCGGTGATGCAGACGAATTTGCCTAGGGGGATGCGCACGTCTATCTCTTTGAGGTTGTGTTCGGCGGCCCCCTTTATCTCGATATACTGGCCGTTGCCCGGGTGGCGAGAGGTGGGGATGGGGATAGATTTCTTTCCGGACAGGTATTGCCCGGTGATCGATTCCGGGCAGGCCATGATCTCCTCTATAGGCCCCGCCGCCACCACTCGACCGCCTTGCTCCCCGGCCCCCGGCCCCAGGTCGATGATGTAGTCGGCGGCGCGCATGGTCTCCTCGTCGTGCTCTATCACCAGGACGGTGTTCCCCAGGTCGCGCATGTCGTGAAGGGTGCGAATGAGGCGTTTATTGTCCCGCTGATGGAGGCCGATGGAGGGCTCGTCTAGGATATAGAGCACCCCTACCAACTGGGAGCCGATCTGGGTGGCCAGGCGGATCCTTTGGGCCTCGCCCCCGGCCAGGGTAGTAGCCGTCCGGTCCAGGGTTAGATAATCCAGGCCCACGTTGACCATGAACCGGAGGCGCTCCTTTATCTCCTTGAGGATCCTTCGGGCCACGGCCAGTTCCCGCTTGGAGAGCCGCCTGGGCAGTTGATCGAAGAACTCCATGGCCTCGCTCACCGGCATGGCAGCCACCTGGGCGATCGATTTGTCGCCCACGGTAACGGCCAGGCTCTCCGGCTTGAGCCGTTTGCCCCCGCAGGCCGGGCAGGGGTGGGTGGCCATACATCGCTCTATCTCCGCCCGCTGGTATTCGGAACTTGTCTCCCTAAAGCGCCGCTCCAGGTTGGGGATTACCCCCTCAAAGGTGGTGTCATACTGGCGGCTGTGGCCATGGCGGTTCCGGTATTGGAGCCGGATGATCTCGTGGCCGCTCCCGTAGAGGAGGATATCCAGGTGCTCCGGCTTGAGTTCTCGCACCGGCACGTGCAGGGAGAAGCCGAAATGGTCGGCCACGGCCTTGACCAACTGGTAGTAATATGATTCGCTCATGGCGCCCCGGCTCCAGGGGTGAATGGCTCCTTCGGCTAAGGTCAGGTCTTTGTGGGGGATGACCAGGTCCGGGTCTATCTCCATCTTGGTGCCGATGCCCTGGCAGACCGGGCAGGCCCCGTAAGGGGTGTTGAAGGAGAAGGTGCGAGGCTCTATCTCCCCGATGCTTATGCCGCACTCCACGCAAGCGAACTGCTCGGAGAAGAGCAGGTCCTTGGGCGGCTCCACCGACAGGTTGGTAACCACCACTATCCCATCCCCCAAACCGAGGGCCGTCTCGATGGAGTCGTTGAGGCGGGAGCGGAAATCATCCAGTTCCTCCTCGGGCAGCCCCTCCATGGGGAGGATGAGGCGGTCCACCACTGCCTCGATGGTGTGCTTCTTGTAGCGATCGAGTTCGATATATTCGTCCGCGTCGCGGACCTCGCCGTTGACCCGCACGCGGACGAAGCCGGCCCGACGTACATCCTCGAAGATGCGCTGGTGGTGGCCCTTTCTGTCCCGGATTAGGGGGGCCAGGATCATGATTTTGGTCTCGGGGGGGAGGGCCATGACCGCATCGACCATCTGCTGGGCCGACTGCTGGGCGATGACGCGGCCGCAGTTGGGGCAGTGGGGGATGCCGATGCGGGCGAAGAGGAGGCGCAGGTAGTCGTAGATCTCGGTGACCGTGCCCACCGTGCTGCGGGGG
>CAYUAM010000201.1:0-4133 GCA_964442805.1 uncultured Anaerolineales bacterium
CCGCTCCCCCCGAAGGGCTGCCAGATCTTCCCCAGGCTGGCCAGTATGGCCGGGAGCTGCTTCCAGGTGAAGAAGTGGAAGAAGAAAGGTTTATCGTCGGAGGGCGGGGAGACATCGAAGGGGTAAGCCCTGTAAAAGGCCTCCCTGTCTTTGGCCTCCAGAAGGCCCCGATAGGCCAGGTAATATTCCGGCTCCTCCAAGAGATAGACGCGGTTCGCTTCTTCCTCCTTCATCCCCGGATACCAAAGCCATTCGAAGCGCTTCTGGGCCACGAACTCCTTTATGACCTCGATCTCCTGGGGGGTCCATTCCTCCTTTTTGATGAGGAGAAGAGAGGTGGAAAAGGTGCGCAGGGCCGCCATATGCTTTGAAGGGTCGGCCACCCCTCTCCTCTCCAAGGCTTTCACCGCCAGGGCCAAGGCCCGCAGGTCTTCCGAGGGAGGGAGTTGCAGCCACCGGGGGACCACTAGCAACCCGCCAGGGGCCAGGCGATCCCAATAATCCAGGAAGGCCTCGGTGGTGTAAAGGTAACTCTCTTGGAGGCTGTAGGAGCCGGAGGTGATGGGACGGTAACTATCGCTCAGGGACACCTCGATGAGGTCGAATCGCTCCCCCGTCCTTCGCAGGTAACTCCTCCCCACCTCGTTCACCACCGTTACCCTCTCATCCTGGAGGATATCGCCAGCGAACTGGCCATACAGATCCCGCAATACAAGGGTCCGGAGGGGGTTCGACTCCACGGCCACCACCCTTGAGGCCCCTTCATGCAGGGCGAGGAGCACCTCTAACCCTCCCCCCGGCTCCAGTATCAGCACCCGGGGTTCATCGAGCAGGAGGTAGGGAAGGGAGGTGGGCAAGAAATCCAGGAAGGATAGGTCCGTCCCCGGCGAGACGGAGACGATGGCTTGCAGGTTGTCGCCGTCGGTGGCCAGGCCCAACTGGACGGGGATGCGGCCGGAGTAAGCGGGGCTGAGCCCCGGGGCGGCGTGAACCCCCCCGCTCTCTACCAGGTCCACGCGAGAGAAGGCGTTCCAGCGCTGGAAGAGGAGTTTGGCCCCCCGGTAGCGCAAGGAATTGGCCAATGGCTTATAGGGCGACATGCGGATGGTGAAATAGGCCGGCGGTCGGAGGAGGAAAATGGTGACTCCCAGGAGGGCTAGGGCGGAGG
The DNA here is from genome assembly GCA_964442805.1 of uncultured Anaerolineales bacterium. Taxonomy (GTDB): domain Bacteria; phylum Chloroflexota; class Anaerolineae; order UBA7937; family UBA7937; genus CAYUAM01. The sequence goes on from CAYUAM010000201.1 coordinate 1,169, forward strand.
CCGCTCTCCACCAGGGGGCCTTCCAAGTCAAAGCCAGAGCAGCCAAAGCCCCCCAGAGGGAGGCTAAGATCACCGTCCCCTCCCCCCCTAAAGAGGAAAGGGAGAGCAAGGCCACCATGCAACCAAAGCCGGAGCCGGCCAGGTTGAAGAAATAGAGGCGGCCCTCCTGCCCCCGGAGGGCCATCAGCGGGAGGCCGATGGCCAGGCCGGCCAGGAAGAAGGGCGCGGCCAAAGAGAGGTAGTAGATGGCTAGATAGAGGATCTGGCGGCGGTCCCAGGCGATCTGATAGGAGTCGAAGGGGATGGAGTTGCTCAGGAGGTAACTGGCCGGAAGGGTGGCGGCGAAGAGCAAAGAGCAGGCGAAGAGGGTAGAAGGGAGGTGGCGGCGCGAGAGGCCAGGGAAGACGGCCAGGGCCGTCCCCGAGGCCCCGAAGCCCAATAGGGCCAGGCTCACCGCCATGAAGGCGAAATGATAGCCTTGGGCTAGGGAGAAGATGCGGGTCAAGGCGATCTCGAAGATAAGGGTTGCGGTGGAGAGGAAAAATACGGCCAAATATACGGGCAACATCGGGGTCTACCCTCCCAGGGCTCCATGAGGTGAAGACCTGCATACGACTATAGCAGAGGGCCAGGTGGCGGTCAAGGAGGCTCCGAATTGACAGGCCGAGGAGGGGGTTGGTATAATGGCGTACTATCAGTAGCGAAGGAGTAGGGACAATGAATGGCGCTCAGGAGACACATCAAACGCGAGGCCTCTATTTCGAGGATTTCTATGTGGGTTGGAAGATAGTGAGCCCGGGCCGCACGGTAACGGAGAGCGATATCGTCCTCTTCGCCGGCCTCTCCGGCGACTACAACCAACTCCATACCGACGCCGAGTTCGCCAAGGCCACCCCCTTCGGCCAGCGGGTGGCCCATGGGCTCCTGGGCTTGATCATGGCCGAGGGGCTGGCCAGCCGGCTAGGTTTTATCGAGGGGACGGCCCAAGCCTTCCTGGGGCTCGATTGGAAATTCAAGGCCCCCATCTTCATCGGGGATACCATCTCCCTCGAGGCCGAGGTGACCAAGAAGAAGGCCATGCGCAGTCTGGGAGGGGGCATCGTGGTCTTGGAGGTGACCCTCCGCAATCAGAGGGGGGAAAAGGTACAAGAGGGGGAGTGGCGGGCGCTGATCAAGGGCCAGGGAGGATGACAGCCTTCTATCCTTTGGCGAGGCTGTAAAGGACATTGACAAAGGAGGTAAAACCATGGCCGTGGTGAAAGTGATAGAGTTAGTGGGCACCTCCAGCGAGGGCTGGAAGGAAGCCGCCCATAATGCGGTGGCGGAGGCGGCCAAGACGGTGCGCAACATGGTGGGCCTGGAAGTGATGGGCCAGACCGGCGTGGTCGAAGGCGGGAAGATCGTGGAGTACCGAAGCAACGTGAAGGTGGCCTTCGTAGTGGAGGAGGTCCGAGGGTAAAGCGGGCTGTCCGTTCCCCATCCAAATCAAAAGAGGCGATTCCGTGCGCACCTTGGGTAGGCTGAGAGAGGCCTATGAGGAGCACCAGGATTTTGTCCTTTTGGCGATACTCTTCACTGCTTTCCGTTTCATGTCTTTGCTCCTCTATCGACCGGGAGGATTCATCCTGGAGTGGTCTGGCTTCTACTTACAAGACCAAGGGGCCGCCGAACTTTCCAACCGGGGCCTCTACCCCTTCATTCACTATTGGATCGAATACCCCCCTCTCTTCCCTTGGTTGGCTGTAGCCGCCCATCGACTTAGCCTCCTTATCCCTCCTTGGGTAAACGCTAACTTTTGGTTCAACCTCCTCCTAGGGATGATGCTCCTTCCCTTTGAGGTGGGAAACTTCATCCTCCTCTACACTATCGCCCTTAAAGTCTATGGTCGCGACCAGGCGGTTAGGTGCGGCTGGTTGTATGCCGGCTTATTTGCCCCCCTGTTCATCTTCTTAGGCTGGCTTGATAATTTCCCCCTCTTCTTTCTCCTTCTGGCCCTCTATCTGGTAATCACTGGTCGAACTATCTTGGCCGGGCTGGCCACGGGAACGGGCTTCATGGTCAAGGCCCTTCCCGTCCTGGTCGCACCTACCGCTTTGCGGGTCTTGCCCAAGGTTCGAGGGAAGGCGAAATACCTATTGGTCACCTCCTTGACTATCGTCTTCATTGCCCTCCCCTTTTTGATGATAAACCCTGCCTTTCTCTTGGCCCCCTTCGTGAATATGGCCAGTCGTCCCCCCTTCGAGACCGTTTGGGCCCTCCTAGTGGGATACTATTCGGGCGGTTACCCCCCGCCCCTCAGTGAGCGGTTCGATGCGACGACGGCGAGCGTGCCCGTTTACCCCGCCCATCTGCCCTGGCTGTGGATCTCCCTCCTCTTCGCCGGCCTCTACCTTTTCCTCTACACTCGGCCCTTCGATGGGAGCGAAAAGAAGACCATCGCCCTGACCGGTTTAACCCTTTGCCTCTTTATGATCTACTCCAAAGGGTATAGCCCTCAATGGCTGGTCTACGTCTTGCCTTTCATCATCCTTCTCCTCCCCAACCTCAGGGGGGTTATCTACACCGTTCTTCTCACCCTGGCCAACTTTATAGAATTTCCTATAGCCTTGGTGGTACTGCCCCAGGAGCATTGGCTCTTAGCCACGGCCGTCATCTTTCGCACGGCGCTTCTGGCCCTCTTATGCCTGGAATGTGGCCTCATCCTCTGGCCCTCGGCGGCTATCCAACAGGTACGAGGAAAGGCCTTTGCCGCCCTCTTGGCTATAGCCCTCTTGGGAAGCCCTGTGGTTGGGGTCGGTGCCCTGCGAGCCTACCGAAGCGAAAGGTTTAACCAGGACCCTTATAGGGAGGCCATGGCCTTCCTGCACTCCCAGCCACCGGCAGCCCTCCTCTTCACCGACCGCAGCCTTTCTGAGCCATCCCTCGCGCCTCCTCCACCAAGCGGGGGGCCACGTCGAACACTGCC
>CAYUAM010000202.1:0-4119 GCA_964442805.1 uncultured Anaerolineales bacterium
AGTAGTCGCCCAAGAGGGCTAAGGGACCGGCGCGGTAGAAGGCCCAGTGAACCTCCAGGCAGAGGACCTCTAGCAAGATGAGGGGCCAGCCCCAGGGTTGGAAGAGGAGGCGCGCTTGGGTCAGGCGGGGCCGCTCCACCCTTTGACGACCCAGGGAACGGAGGTAGTGGCTCCAGCCCCAAGCCAAGAGGAGGAAGGCCCCCAGCCCCAGGGAGGCCGCGGAGCCTAACCCCGAGATCCAGTTGAGGTGGCTCAGCCCCAGGAACCTGAGGCTGGTGACCCCTCGCAGAAGGGCCAAGTAGGGGAGGCCTAAATAGTAGGCGAAGCGGAGGAGTTGCTGGGGCCAGAAGCGATGGGGCCAGACCTCCCATCGAAGGAAGAGGCGTCCCAGGCGTCTATCTGGGAAGCGTCGAGCATAATGGACGAGGTTAACGAAAAAAGCGTAGAGGGCCACCGAGCCGGCGATCCAGAGGAGGCAGATGACTTTATAATCGAGGAGGGCGGCCAGGATATGGCCCCAACTCATCATATCCTCCTAGAGAATAAAGTCCGCGCTTGCGCGGACCCTGATGGGCGAGACAGGATTCGAACCTGTGACCTCACGGATGTGAACCGTGCGCTCTAACCAGCTGAGCCACTCGCCCTTAGGAGCATTATATCATCGGGCCCAAGGAATTGCAAGGGCGTGGTTTCTCCTCCTGGCCTAAGGCTGGTATAATTTAATATAGATGCGTATATCTATAACTGGAGACAAGGGGCAGTTGGGGCTTAGCCTCAAGGAGGCCTTGAGCGGCCACCAGTTGCTCCTCCTCGATCTGCCGGAATGGGATATAACCGAAGGGAGGACGGCGGCCCATATAGTCCGGTGGGCTCCCGATCTGGTCATCCACGCCGCGGCCATGACCGATGTGGACGGTTGCGAACTGGACCCTCAGGCCGCCTATCGGGTCAACGGCGAGGGGACGCGGAATATGGCCTTGGCCTGTCAAGAGTCTGGCGCGGCCATGGTCTATATCAGCACCGATTACGTCTTCGACGGGAGCAAAGTGGAGCCCTATCTGGAAGAGGATGAGCCCCACCCTCTCAACGTCTATGGCCGCTCCAAACTGGCCGGGGAGGAATACGTGCAGGGGCTCCTGGCCAAATTCTACATCGTGCGCAGCGCCTGGCTCTACGGGCCGGGGGGCAAAAATTTCGTGGAGAAGGTCTTGAAGTTGGCAGAGGAGCGGGAGGAACTTCGTATGGTTACCACGGAGGTGGGCTCCCCTACCTACACCCGCGACTTGGCCGAGGCCATCGCCGGCCTGATAGAATGGCCGGAGTATGGGATATACCATCTGGTTAACGAGGGGAGTTGCAGCCGCTACGAATGGGCGAAGAAGGTGCTGGAATTGGCCGGAAGGGGCGATTTCCCCCTTCACCCCAGCCAAGGTTATCCCCGAGCGGCCCAGGTGCCCCCCCACGCCGTGTTGAAGAATAGGCGCGCCGCCAGATTGGGCATCCGTCTACGGCCCTGGCCGGAAGCCTTGGCGGCCTACTTTTCGGAGCGGGGCCGTGGATGAGACCCCCTTGGTGAGCATCGTCATCCCTCACTGGAACCGGGCCGAATATCTCCCCGTCTGTTTAGGCTCACTGGAAGGCCAGAGTTACCGCCGCTTCGATGTGATCTTGGTGGACAACGGTTCCACCGACGAATCTTTGGCCCTTCTGAGGAGGGATTACCCCTGGGTCAAGGTGCTGGCCTTGGGGAGCAACCTGGGCTTCGCCAAGGCGGTGAATATGGGGTTGGAGGTGGCCCAGGGGGAGATGGTGGCCCTCTTTAACAACGACGTGGAGGCGGAGGAGCATTGGCTGGAGGAGTTAGTGAAGGCCCTGGCCCGTCATCCTGAGGCAGGGATGGCCACCCCAAAACTTTTGCTCTTCGACCAGCGAGAGGTCATAAATGCGGCCGGGGATTTTTACCGCTTAGACGGGGTGCCGGGGAATCGAGGGGTGTGGGAGCGCGATCAAGGGCAGTATAATGAGGAGGAGTGGGTCTTCGGCCCCGGCGGGGCGGCGGCCCTCTTCCGACGCTCCATGTTGGAGGAGATAGCCCTGCCCAAAAGGGGCGGAGGGCGGGAGGTCCTGGATGAGGCCTTGGTCAGTTATTGTGAGGATGTGGACCTGGCCTGGCGGGCGCAGATGGCCGGCTATCGTTGCCTTTACGTGCCCACCGCCCGGGCTTATCACCGCCTCAGCGCCACCGGTGGGGGGGAGTTGGCTTCCTATTATGTAGGGCGCAACTTCTTCTATGTCATGGCCAAGGACTACCCCACCTCCCTCCTGAGGAAGTATTGGTCGCATATCCTCAAGGCCCAAATGAGGATCGCCTGGGAGGCCCTCAGGGCCTGGCGGGGAGAGGCGGCCCGGGCCCGGCTGCGGGGGCAGATAGTGGGGTTCCTGACTTGGCCGCGGATGCTCAAAAAGCGGCGATACGTGCAGGCCACGAGAAGTGTCTCAGACGAATATCTTGAAGCGCTAATGCGGAGTTGAAGCCTGATATGGAAGGGATCAGTGATGAAGGGTCGATATTTGTCACGACGCAGTTTCCTAATCCAAATCTTGGCCTGGCTTGGGCTGGGCCTGGCCGGGACGAGATGCATTCCTTCGCCTGGAGAAGGAGGTGAGACCATGGTTCCCTCTCCTACTGTTACTTCCCAACCCACCGCTACGCCGAGACCAAAGCCTACAGATACCCCTACTCATCCGGCGGCGACAGCCACGCCCACTAGCCTCCCTCAGCCGCCTAAGACGAAAGTGGCCCTGGTGCGAGGTGAGGAGGTGGGCCAGATGGTGGCCAGGGCGGTGGAGTTGGCGGGAGGTTTCCCGGGCCTGCCCCCGGGGGCCAGGGTGTTGGTGAAGCCCAACGTTAACTCCGATGACCCCTACCCTGGCACCACTAACCCGGAGGTGGTTCGGGCCGTGGTGGAGGTGGTGAAGGGGTATGGGCCAGGGCGTATAGTGGTAGCCGACCGCTCCAACCCCTCCTACGCCACCCGTGCGGCTATGGAGCGGGTGGGCATCTGGCAGGCGGCGGAGGAGGCGGGAGCGGAGGTGATGGCCCTGGATGAGGAGGAGTGGAGTAGGGTCAACCCCTCGGGGGCGGACCATTGGCCTGATGGCTTCAGCATCCCCCGGCTGTTCTCGGAGATCGATTACCTCATCACCTTGCCGGTGACCAAGACCCATTTCATCGCCAACTACACCATGGCCCTCAAGAATACGGTGGGGCTGATCCACCCCCAAGACCGCCGTTTCCTCCATTCTAGTCAAGGGTACGATTTTGGGGCCAGGATCGCGGAGATAAACCTGGCTCGCCCCGCCGATTTCGTGGTCATGGATGGGACGAGGGCCTTCATCTCCGGAGGTCCGGCCAGCGGGGAGTTGCGGGAGCCCCACCTAATCTTGGCCACCTCTGACTTGGTAGCCGCCGATGTGGTGGGGTTGGCCATCCTCAAATACCTGGGCGCTTGGGAGCGGGTCTCCGGGCCCTCGGCTTGGGAACAGCCCCAAGTGGCCAGGGCGGCGGAATTAGGATTGGGCGTCTCTCACGGTGAAGGCATAGACTTAGTGGCCGAGGGGGTGGCGGAGGCTGAGGAGATAAAGGCTTTTTTGGGCTAACGAGAAATCGAGAGAAAAGGGGGCAAGCAATCCCTTTTCATATGGCGATGGAGTATAGTGTGTATATATGGGGGATATACTGCTTTCGGTGATAGTACCGGCCTATAACGAGGAGCGGCGATTGCCCACAACCTTGCCTCAGATCATGGATTATCTCAAAGAGCAGGGGTATGGGAGCGAGGTGATAGTGGTCGATGATGGCTCCACCGATGCCACCGCGGCGGCCGTGGAGGGGATGATGGCCCACTACCCCACCCTCTCCCTCCTCCGCGCCGAGCACCGGGGCAAGGGCCATGCGGTGAAACAGGGGATGTTGGCCGGGCGGGGGGAGTATCTCTTCATCTGCGACGCCGACCTCTCCATGCCCATCGAGGAACTATATAAGTTTTTGCCCCCGGCCTTAGAAGACTACGATGTGGCCTTGGCCTCGCGGGAGATACCGGGGGCCCGGCGTTATCA
>CAYUAM010000203.1:0-4079 GCA_964442805.1 uncultured Anaerolineales bacterium
TACCTCTTCTTCTACCCCCTAGGCCAGCATTATCCCGATAGCCAGGATCTTATCACCATGAACGAGACGGTGGCTTCCTTGGTGGAGGAGGAGTTATCGTTGGCCTTGGAGGAGGCATATTACCCTGAGGTCTACGCGGCCCGGCTGGAGGAGATGAGGAAGGAAACGGAGGAGAAGGGAGAGGGGTTCGATTTCAACCGGGAGATGAGGGAGATCAGGCTGCGCGTGGATGAACTGTTGGCCCAAGGGAAGGTAGAGGAGGCCGAAGCCTTCATGGAGGAGAGGCGCAAATATCTAGTGGAGCAGGGGTATTATATCCGCAAATTGAACCAGGCCTACTTCGCCTTCCATGGCTCCTACGCCACCGGGCCGGCCTCGGTGAGCCCCATAGGGGGACAACTTAAGGAGTTGCGCCGTAGGAGCCCCACCTTGGCCCACTTCCTAAGGAGGGTGGCCCGCATGTCCAGTTACCAAGACCTTCTAGAGGCCCTCTCTTAGGCCTCCTCCGAGTAATCCACCTCCTGGTACCCCTCCTCGGTGGGTAGGAGGGCTTTGACCCTCAATTCCGCCTCATCCAAGAGCCTTTGGCAATATTGGACCAACTCCATCCCCTTCTCGAAGAGGGCCATCGCTTCTTCCAGGGTCAGATCGCCCTCCTCTAGCCTCTTCACCGTGGCTTCCAGTTCGCGGTAGGCCTCCTCAAAGGTTTTCGCTTCATCCATACCTCGCCTCCTAATCCACGGTGCCCTCGAATTGACCATCGGCCACCTGCACCCCGATGCGACAGCCCTTCTTCACCTGGCCTACCCTCTTCACCACCGCTTTCGTATCCAGGCGGGTGGTGATGGAGTAGCCTCGTTCCAAGGTGGCTTGGGGGTTGAGGCTGGCCAGTTGTCGGCCATGGCTCCTGAGCCGCTCCCCTTGCAGGGCCAGCCGCTGTTGAATTCGGGAGAGTACCTTGTACCCCAGGTCGTCGAGCCTCTGACGATACCTGTCCAAAAGGGCCTGGGGGGAAAGGCGGAGCAGGCGCTCTTGGGCGTAGCGCAAGGTCTCTCGCCTTTCCTCTAGTAAGCCGCTCGTCATCTCCCCCAGCCGCTTCCTTTGGGATCTCAGGGAGTCGTAGAGTTCTTGGATATCGGGGACGGCGGTGGCCGCAGCGGCAGTGGGGGTGGGGGCTCGCCGGTCGGCCACGAAATCGGCGATGGTGAAATCGATCTCGTGGCCCACCCCGCTTATGACTGGGACGGGGGAGGCGTAGATGGCCCGCCCTACCTCCTCCTCGTTGAAGGCCCACAGTTCCTCCAAGGAGCCGCCCCCGCGGGCCACGATGATGAGCTCCACGTCGCTCCAATCGTTCAGGGCCCGGATGGCCTGGGCGATCTGGCCTGGCGCCTCGGCCCCTTGCACGGCTGCCGGGGCCAATACCACCTTGGCCAAGGGGTAGCGCCTCTTCAAGACGTGAAGGATATCCCGCCAGGCGGCGGCTCGGGGGGAGGTGACCACCCCCAAGGAGCGGGGAAAGGGGGGTAGGGGCCGCTTATGCTCAGGGGCGAAGAGGCCCTCCTTCTCCAGCCTCTCTTTGAGGGCCAGGAACCGAAGGTAGAGGGCGCCCACTCCCACCGGTTGCACCAGGTCCACGTATAACTGATAGGCCCCCTGCACCTCATAGACCGAAATCCGCCCGTGGAGGATGACCGCCTGCCCATCGGCGGGGAGGTGGCTTTGGGCCTCGGCCAGGGAGCGCCAGAGGACGCAGCGCATGCTGGCCCCCTCGTCTTTCAGGGTGAAGTAGATGTGGCCGGCGGTGGAACGGGAAAAGTTGGAGACCTCTCCCTGGACCCACAGATCTTGGAGGAGGAGATCGGCCTCCAGCAACCCCTTTATATATTTGGTGGCCTCGGAGACGGTGAGGACGGCGAAGGCCAAGTCATCCAGAGCCATCTTCTACTCCCTCGGCCCATTATATCTTCCTTCGGCCAAGGCTGTCAAAGTCTCGGATTCCAAAGTTCAGACGATATTGATGATTTTGATGATTATCCTTGCAATGTGGCCAGGGTTCATCAAAAAAGGAGCCCAAAAAGGGACTCCTTTTGCCAGAGGGCTACCGTTATCGCGGCTTCGTGGCCTTAGCCATGAAGATGGTGATGGCGACCCTTTCACCCTCCGGTGAGGAACCACAACAAGGGGCAGGGGCACACCCCACTTTTACCTCCTCGAAGCCTACCTGACACAACCATTCTTCTATTTGACCCCTCTCGAAACCCAGCCAGAGGTCGGCCATCTCCTCCCGCATCCATTCTTGGTCATGCTGATCGATATCGGTGAGGACCAACCTCCCCCCTGGCCTCAGGATGCGGAAGATCTCCTTCAGGGCTAGGGGGGGCTCCGGGATGTGATGGAGGTACATGTTGGCGAAAGCCACATCCACGCATCCACCCTTCAGGGGCAGCGATAGGCCATCGGCCTGGTGCAACTCCACATTATGGAAACCCTTCAGGTTCCCCTTGGCCACCTTCAGCATCTCGGCTGAGGCGTCGAAGCCATAGACCTGGCGTACCAGGGGGGCCAGCCCTTGGACCATGAAGCCGGTGCCGGTGCCTAAATCGACGGCCACCATCTCCGGGGAGAGGTCGGCTTGGGCTATGGCTGCCTCCCTCACCCTCTCATCGAAGTAGCCGGCTCGCAGTTCATCCCATTCCGGGGCCACCCTATCGAAATAACCTTCCTTCATTCTTTTACCCTGGTCAGGTATTGGCCGGTGCGGGTGTCCACACGGATGAGGTCTCCCTCGTTGACGAAGAGGGGCACCTGTATCACTAGGCCGGTCTCCAGGGTGGCCTTCTTGGTGGCCCCGGTGACGGTATCGCCCCTGATCCCCGGCTCCGTCTCCATCACTTTCAGGTCCACGGTGACGGCGAGGTCGATCTCTATGGGCTGGCCCTCGTAGAAGGAGATATACAAGGTCAGCCCCTCCTTGAGGTACTCCACCCGGTCGCCCAGGGCCTCCGCGTTCAGGGCTGGTTGCTCATAGGTCTCCGTATCCATGAAATAGTAAAAGTGGCCATCGTTGTAGAGGTATTGGACCTCCCGCAGTTCCAGGCGTACCTCCTGGAAACGGTCGCTGTCGGCGAAGACCCTCTCCATGGTCACCCCGGTGTGGAGGTTGCGCAGTTTTACCCGGATGTTGGCCGCGCCCCTACCGGCGTGGGTATGGGAATATTCCAACACCCGGTAGAGTTCCCCCTCCATCTCGAAGGTGGTCCCCTTTCTCAAGTCGGTGGCAGAGATCATAGGCTATCTTATTCACTCCTTTGGTCTATTTATCCATTGAGCCGCTACTTGCGGCAACTCCGTAACCGAGCCTTGCTGTATGGTGCAGTCGGGTAGGGAGGCCAAAAAGGTGGCCCCATAATACTTGGTGACCATCCTTTTGTCCAATACTACCACTACCCCCCGGTCGCTCTTGGAGCGGATGAGGCGGCCGAAACCTTGACGGAAGCGAAGAACGGCCTGGGGGAGGTGGTATTGGCCGAAGGGGTCCTCATAGGATTCGCTGCGGGCAGCGATGATAGGGTCGTCGGGGACAGGGAAGGGAAGGCGGGCCATGACCAGGCAACTGAGGGCCTCCCCCATCACATCTATCCCCTCCCAGAAACTCCTGGTGCCCAATAAGACGCTCTTGGGGTGAGCCCGGAAACCCTCCAAGACCAGGTGGCGGGAGCCGTCGATGCCTTGACCCAAAAGTTGAATCCCCCTCTCCGCCAGGGGCCCGGCTAAGGCTTCATGGGTGCTCCGCAGGTCAGCCCAGGAGGTGAAGAGGACCAGGATGCGGCCCTGGGTGGCCAAGGAGAGGGCCCATAAGGCCTCCTGCGCGGCCTGAAGGTAGCCGGGCGCATTGGGCTCCGGGATATCGGTGGGGATGAAGAGGAGGGTGGAATCTCCATAGTTGAAGGGGGAGCCCAGGGCCATCTCCTCCGCCCCCTCCAGGCCCAGGCGCTCGCGGATATAGGCGAAGCCTTCTCCCGTCCGCAAGGTGGCCGAGGTCAGGATCAGCGATTCCTGGGGGGAAAATAGCCTCT
>CAYUAM010000204.1:0-4040 GCA_964442805.1 uncultured Anaerolineales bacterium
CTGCGCTACCGGAGCCTCTGGGCTCCTTGCCTCTTGATGATCCCCATGGGGCTGGCTTTCGGTGCTGTCTATACCTTCCTGCCCCTCTTCGGGGTGGAGCGGGGGATTGCCAATGTGGGCCCCTTTTTCACTGCCTACGGCTTGACCATCCTCCTGGTGCGTATGCCCCTGGGCACCCTCTCCGATAGGATAGGGCGGGTGCGCATCATCGTCCCGGGAGTCCTCTTCTTGGCTTTGGCTGTGTTGGGCTTGAACGCTGTCCATACTACCGCCTCCCTCATGGTCATGGGCTTCCTCTTCGGCCTGGGCTTCAGCGGAAGTTGGTCCCTCAATAACGCCCTAGTGGTGGATCGGGTGCCCCTGGCCGTGCGAGGCACCGCCCTGGCTCTGGCCTTCGCCAGTTTCGACCTGGGCCAGGGTGTGGGGTCGATAGCCCTGGGCTACCTGGCTGCCGCGGTAGGATATGGGGGGATGTATCTGGTGGTGGGCTTGGTGGTCCTGGCCACGGTGGTGGCCTTCGCCGCCCTGGCTAGAAGAGAGGGCTAAAACCATAGGGCGAGCATTCACGCCCGCCCTATGTGAAAGGAGGAATCAGGAGGAAAGACGCGGCTGTCGACCTTTCCCGTTTATAGCAACACGGAAGCCGCCCAGAGGTTACGGGCGGTAACAATTATGCTGTAGGGGAGGGGCTCGTCCCCTCCCGTATGAAATAACCCGCCCGTTTCCCCGTAGCGTCGGGCTTCAGCCCGACGGAAAACCCGTCGCCCTTTAGGGCGACGTTACAGTCTTTTCCTCACTGGCCCTGGATTCCCAATCCAGGGCCAGATGGCAAAACACGGAAGCCACCTCGTAGTTAGGGGCGGCTCCGTGTATTTTCGCCTCGCATTTTAAGTGCGCCATATAGGCTCACATCAGCCAGCCCCCGGTCACTTCGATGGCCGCGCCGGTGACGTAACTGGCCTCGTCGGAGGCCAGGAAGGCCACCACGTTGGCGATCTCCTCTGGCTGGGCCAACCTCCCCAAGGGGGTCTGGGACACTATGAGGTCGCGGTATTTCTGGGGCATCTTGGCGATGGTGGGGGTCTCGGTGAGGCCGGGGAGGACAGCGTTGACGTTGATGCCGTACTTCCCCACCTCCTGGGCCACGGCCTTGGTGAGGCCGATGATGCCCGCCTTGGCGCTGCTATAGGCCACCTCGGCCTTGCCCCCCGCCTTGCCGTAGATGGAAGAGACGTTTATGATCTTGCCGTACCTCCTCTCCATCATCCCCGGCATGACCGCCTGCATACAGTTGAGGCAGCCTTTGAGGTGGACCCCCAGCACCGCCTCCCAGTCCTCCTCGGTAACCTTCATCAAGGTCCCCGGCCGGTCGAAGCCGGCGTTATTGACCAGGATGTCGATTCGGCCCCATTCTCTCAGCACTGTCTCCACCATCCCCTGGACCTGGGCTCTTTGGGCCACATCCACCACCTGGACCAGAGAGCGGCGCCCCAAAGCCTCGATTTCCCTTCCCGTCTCCTGGGCGGTCTTTTGGTTCCATTCCGCCACTACCACATCGGCCCCCTTCTCCGCCAATTTGAGGGCCGTGGCCTTCCCTATGCCTTGCCCCGCCCCGGTGACGATGGCGACCTTGCCTTCCAATATCATCGTTGTTGCTCCTCAAATGTAGCGTCGGGCTTCAGCCCGACGAAAGCCTGGCGCCCTGAAGGGCGCCGCCACGTATCAGCCTTTCTTCAGCCTCTTTTTGAGTTCCTTCCAACTCAAGGTGTTGGCGATATCCTTGGCCTCAGCCCAGCCCCGGCGGGCCATGGCCACCCCCAGGGGCATGAGATCCAACCCCTCCAGGTGGTGAGCGTCGGTGCCGATGCAAAGGAGCACCCCCTCCTGGATGGCTGGCCGCACATGTGACCCGTCCAAATCCAAGCGGTTGGGCTGGGCGTTTATCTCCAGCATGGTGCCAGTCTGGGCCGCCTCCTCAACCACGGCCTCGAAGTCGAGGGCTATCTCCTCCCGTTGGCCCAAGAGCCTCCCCGTGGGGTGGCCGATGATGTCCACGTGGGGGTTGCGGATGGCGGCCAGCACCCTTTGGGTTATCTTCTCCCGCTCTTGTCGCAGCCCGGAATGGATGGAGGCCACTACCAGGTCGAGTTGGGCCAGGACCTCATCGGGGAGGTCCAAGGTGCCATCGGCGCGGATCTCCACCTCCGCCCCTTGGAGCACCCGGAAAGGGGCCAACCTCTCGTTGGCCGCCTCTATCTCCGCCCGGCGGGCAGCCAGCCGCTCCTCGTCCATCCCCCCGGCGATACCCAGGCCATGGGTGTGATCGGTGAGGAGGATGTACTGGTAACCTCTGGCCTTGGCCGCCAGGGCCATCTCCTCCACGGTGTGGACGCCATCGCTATAGGTCGAATGTGAGTGAAAATCGCCCTTTATCTCCCCCTCGGTAACCAGGGTGGGGAGGGCGCCAGCCTTGGCCGCCTCTACCTCCCCTCGGGCCTCCCGCATCTCTGGAGGTATCCAGGGCAGGCCGACGGTCCCATAGACCTCCTCCTCGGTGGGGCAGGTGATCTCCGCGCCGTCCTCCCGCTTGAAGCCATACTCGCTGAGGCTGAGCCCTTTCTCCAAAGCCAGGATGCGGAGTTGCACGTTGTGTTCCTTGGAGCCGGTGAAATATTGCAAGAGCGAGCCGAAACGCTCCTTGGGGAGGACTCGCAGGTCGACTTGGAGGCCGTTGTCTAGGACGACGGAGGATTTGGTCTCCCCTTGGAGGAGAACCTCGGCCACCTGGGGGAGGGAGACGAAGGCCTCCATCACCTGGTTGGGCTGGGTGGAGGTGGCCAGGATATCTATATCGCCGATGGTGGGCTTGCGCCGGCGGAGGCTGCCCACGGGGACGACCTCTTGGGCCGGGGAGTTGGCCCGCAGGGCCTCCACTATCCCTTGGGCTATGGGGAGGGCGGTGCCCAGGAGAGCCCGGCCGGAGAGGCGGTGGAGCATCTCAATGCCGTGCAGGATCTTTTCTTCTGACTTAGCCCCCAGACGGGGGAGATCCCGCAGTCGTCCCTCTCGGGCGGCCTGCTCTACCTCGGGGATGGAGGTAAGGCCCAGTTCTTGGTAGAGGAGTTTGGCCGTCTTGGGGCCCACCCCGGGGATAGTCAACAGGGAGAGGAGGCCGTCGGGGACCTGCTCCTTTAGTTCCTCGTAGTAGCCCAGCCGTCCGGTGCTGAGTAGTTCATCTATCTTCTTGGCGATGGCCTCCCCCACCCGGGGGACCTCCTGCAGCCTATCCTCCTTCCACAGTTCCTCCAGGGCCACGGGATGGTGTTCGAGGGAGTCAGCGGCGCGGCGATAGGCGTTCACTCGGTAGAAATCTCCGCCCTGAATCTCCAACATATCGGCAATATCACGGAAAACCTGACCGATCTCCTTATTATCCATGGCCACCTTACCCCTATCATCATTATACCACAAGGGCTAGAGGGCGGAGCCATTCCGCTTGCCCCTCCTCCCCCTCGATGCTAGAATATCTAAATCGTGAGCGCCTTTATCCCTCGCTGGCAGTGGGTTAGGAAACACGGTTTGGCCCTAGCCTTGGGGTTGCTATTGGTGGTGGGAGGGGCCTTTCGCCTCTACGGCCTCAATTGGGACCAGAACCACCACCTCCATCCCGATGAGCGGGCCATCACCGCTTTCGTGGTCCCCAAGATAGGGATGCCGCCTCTCCAGGAGTGGCCCTCTTTCTTCAACCCCTGGCGGGCCGGGGAGGCCACGGAGGAGCATCCTAACTTCTTCGACCCCCAGACCAGTCCCCTCAACCCCCGTTTCTTCGCCTATGGCTCCTTGCCTTTGTACCTCCTGCGCCTGGTCGCCAACCTATTATCCCTCTTCCCGCCTTTGAGCCGCATGGGAGACTATGACTATCTTACCCTCTTGGGCCGGGCCCTCTCCGGCCTGGCGGGGACGGCCAATATCTACCTGGTCTACCTGGTGGCGATCGAACTGCTCCGCGACGTCGGCGACTACTCCGAGGACAGCACCGT
>CAYUAM010000205.1:0-3982 GCA_964442805.1 uncultured Anaerolineales bacterium
AGCAAAAGTCGATTGGTTGGAATGTGGCGATAGCGGTTGATGTCCTTGCCGCTAAGGAGCGGTTTTAAGACAGCGCTTTCAAGTTCATATCTACGCTGCGTTGCGCGTGAATAGACCTTAGTCACCCCTTGGTCTATTCGCCCTTCTGCTTCCAGGATGTAGACGAAATCCGCGCTTGTGACGAGACCTTGGAATATGTGGGGTGCAATTGCTTCCAGTGGGCCACCAGCGGCCTGCAACTTTTGCATTAGGTCACGTTGGTGCTTGGGTACCATTACCCAAGGAGAAGCGTTGATAGCCGAACTGGGCATGTCAGTTACAAAGGGTTCCACCTCCACCAGATTCGGATTGGTGGGATGCTGTTCCAAATACCTAGCCGCTTGTACATAGGAGATATAGGGATTTCGCTCCTTCCGCAAGAAGAGAAGGCAGGTGTAAGTCGTGCCGGTCCCGAAGACCTGCACATCACCAAAATCGACTATGCGGGCTATAGCGGTTGCTTCCGAGAGGACGTTGCGTAACCCTTCCCCATATTGGAGATGCATGAACTTATTGGGCAGAATCATCCCAAAGAGGCCACCTGGCTTGAGCAACTCCCAGCCCCGCTCCACAAAGAGGGTGTAAATATCGTAGTTGCCAGTTGCGGCTTGGTATTTCTCCTTGTAATAGGCTGCCTCGTCCCGCTCTAGGGTCTGGATGCGCACATACGGCGGGTTGCCGATGACTACATCGAAGCCCCCCTCTTCCATTATCTTGGGGAACTCCTCCTCCCAGTTGAAGGGCCTCTTACCCTCCCACTCAGCGCCAAAATATTGCGATAGTTCGATGGGGAGGCCAGAGATGAGGGAGTTGCCCTGGCGGATGTTGGGGTCCAGGTTGGGCAATCGTTCCCGCCGATGGAGCACTTTCAACAGGAGGTTGAGTTGGGCCAGTTCCACCGCTTGGGGGTCCAGGTCAACACCGTAGATATTCTCGGTCAGAATCTGAAGACGGCGGGCATAGTCGAAGAAATCATCGCCTTCGTAGCGTCGCCCTTCAGGGCGACGGGCTCTCGTCGGGCTAAAGCCCAGCGCTACGCTCTGGTGGTATTTGTCCAGGGCATCAAAGGCCTCGATTAGGAAGGAGCCGGAGCCGCAGGCGGGATCGAGGATGCGAAGTTTGAGAATTTGGTCGTGAGTTCTCTCTTGCAAAAACCTACCAATGGTGTTCTCCACAATGTACTTGACCACAAATTTGGGCGTATAATAGATGCCTCGCTTCTTGCGGCGTTCCCTCTTGGCTGCGGCCTCCTCCTCCGCCAAGCCCTGGGCATAGCCAAGATATTGCTCGTATATGCCACCGAGAACATCGGCATCTATGGCGTTGAAATCGTACTCTGTGATGCCATCGGGGGTCTCATATAAGCCCTGGATAGTGTTCACAAAGGGCGTGGGCTCGCAATCAAACTCCTCGCAGAAATGCCTCTCAAAGAGACGGCTATCGTACCCTTCATCAAAGTCTCGGAAGAGCCTATTTAAGTGCTTGAGTAAGTCAGGTCTCTCACCCGTTTCCTTCCATTCCCTCACCAAAGATACTAGCATACGTCGAGGCTCAATCTCCCGGTCCTCTGCCGTGCGAACGAAGATGAGCCGGTCGAGGATGCGCTGCACAGCCTCATCTATTTGGGCCTTGCTATATTGCCGATTGTAGGGCTCCAGATGACGGCGAAGTTCCCAACGCCATTTGACTAGATCCGCAAATAGTTGCTCCCCCACGGGCTTCTTCTTAACCTTCTTGCCCCACTTTTCAGCCTCTTTGTCGAGAAGGCCCTGGCGCATGGCCTCTTTGGAGAGCAGCCATAGTTCCTCGAAGCGGTCGAGATATTGATGGTAGCGAAGTTCCTTCACAAGGTTTTGGCGAAGATCGCGCTCCTTCCATTCAGCGTTGAAAATCTTTAGACCCTCGAAGTCGGTTAGTACTGCCCACGTTACACCCTTAGTCCAAGCGTAGTTGACGGCTTGGCGGGCGTAGTCAGGGTCATCCAACTCGGCCCGAAGAGGCTTGGCCTCCAAGAAGAACTTGGGGATGCCATCGATGCGGAAGGCGTAATCCACCCGGCGACGGGAGACCTTGTCCTCGGCGGTTACCTCGCGCCGCTCTTGAGTGTTCCAACCCAGAGCGTCAAAAAGAGGAAGGATAAAGTCCTTCTTGGTGTTCTCCTCATCGTAGCCCTTGAACTCTCGTTTAGGGAGGCTCTCTAACCTTTCGACTAGGCGCCGAATCTCTCTTTTGGCTTCCTCTTTGCTCATGGGAACCCCTGACATGTCCTGTTGGGCTGAAGCCCAACGCTACGAAATATCGTTACTCGTAGCGTCGCCCTTCAGGGCGACGACTATTCCTACGTCTTGCTCCTCCTTCGCCATTCCTCCAATCGCCTCTTTATCTCCTTCTCGTACCCTTGGTCGGAGGGCTCATAATAGCGGCGGCCTTGGAGTTGGGGAGGCAGGTATTGCTGGGGGATGTAGTGGCCGGGGTAACTATGGGGGTATTTGTAGCCTTGGCCGTGGCCCAGGGCCTTCCCGTCGCGGTGGGAGTCCTTCAGGTGGTCGGGCACCTCCACTGCCCCTTCTTCCTCTACATCGGCCAGGGCCTTGAAATAGGCCCCTGCGGAGTTGCTTTTGGGGGCGGTGGCCAGATATATGGCCGCCTGAGCCAGGTTGTATTGGGCCTCCGGCAGCCCCACCCATTCCAGAGCCTGGGCCGCCGAGGTGGCCACGGTCAAGGCCTGGGGGTCGGCGTTCCCTATATCCTCCGAGGCGAATATTATCATCCGCCGCACGATGAACCGCGGGTCCTCCCCGGCATAGATCATCTTGGCTAGCCAGTAGAGGGCCGCATCAGGGTCGGAGCCCCGCAGGCTCTTGATGAAGGCGGAGATGGTGTCATAATGGGCATCTCCATCCTTATCGTAGAGGAGGGCCCGTCTCTGGACCGAATCCTGGGCCACCTCCAGATCTATGCGGATGACCCCCTCGGCGTCTGGCTTGATCGTCTCCACGGCCAGTTCCAGGGCGTTGAGGGCCACCCGGGCGTCGCCCCCCGCTATGCGGATGATATGGGCCAGGGCCTCATCGGATATCTCCACCTTTAAATTCCCATAGCCCCGCTCCGTGTCGGCTAGGGCTCGGCGCAGGATGTTCTCCATCTCCGCGTCGCTCAAAGGTTTCAACTGGAAGACCCGAGAGCGGGAGACCAGGGCGGAGATGACCTCGAAATAGGGGTTCTCCGTGGTGGCCCCGATGAGGATGATGGTGCCGTTCTCCACGTGGGGCAGAAGGGCATCCTGTTGGGCCTTGTTGAAGCGATGGATCTCATCCACCAGGACGATGGTGCGCTGGCCGTACATATTGCGCCGATTCTGGGCCTCGGCGATCAGTTGGCGGATCTCCGCCACTCCAGCCATCGCCGCGCTAATGGCCTCGAAATGGGATGCGGTGGTGTTGGCGATGACTGCAGCCAGGGAAGTCTTGCCCGTCCCCGGCGGCCCCCAGAGGATGAGGGAGGAGATCTGGTCGGCCTCGATGGCCCGGCGCAGGAGCCTCCCTGGCCCCACTATCTCCTCCTGCCCCACGAACTCGTCCAAGGTACGGGGCCGCATCCGCGCCGCTAGAGGGGCCTCTTTGGCTATCTCCTCCCGACGCTGATATTCGAAAAGGTCTCTAGGTTGCATGGCTATTCCGTCTGCACTTCGACCACTAGGCGCACCGGGTCCTCTAAGGTAGCGACTTGATAAGGCGCAGCCCGCTTGAGGCCGATGGAGAAGCCCAGGATGGCATCGTCATAGGTGGGATAGTGGCCCACTTTGATCACCACCGGGCTATCCGGGCAGGCCAGGGGCAACTGGCTCCAGTTGTACTCGTAGCCATACAGGTCGCTCACTAGGAGGTCCATGCGTGCCTCCCCCCAGGAGGGGTCATACTCGGAGCGGTCTGGTTGGCTGGGG
>CAYUAM010000206.1:0-3936 GCA_964442805.1 uncultured Anaerolineales bacterium
ACCCCATGGGAGGTGGTTATGCTTAAAGCCAAGGGAAGCAGGGCGTCTTCTTTGCGGGCTTGCCTCCGCAAAGGCGTGCCTGATACTGGCTTGGTAACCGTCCCTGATAGCGTAGGGCTCCGGCCGCCAAACCGTTCTTCGGGGGGGAAGAAGATGAGCAAATATATATGGCCGCGCTGGTGGCCCGTCCTCCTGGGCCTCCTGGTGGCCATCCTGGTGGGCGGGGCCGCGGTCGGCCTCACCCGCGCCTACTTCTCGGACACGGCCACTGCCGCCGCTACCTTCTCCACCGGCACTACGGACCTCAAATTCGTGGTGGACAGCGAACTCAAGGACAATGTAGAACTGGAGGAGATGACGGGCCTCTATCCGGGCTGGACGGAGACGGTAACCCTCCGCCTCCGCAACAATGGCAACCTGAATATGGAGGTCTTCATCACCGCCCAGCAAGTGCTGGACGAGGGGCTGGGCGCGGTGGTAGAGGTGGAGATATATAGGGGAGCCTCCAGCGACCCCAGCGACTTCCTCTGGTCGGGCACCTTCGACGAATTTGAGGCCCTGGCCGACCCCGTCTCCTACGGGGAACTGAAGAGCGAGGCCGAGGACGATGTTACCTTCGTCTTCGCCTGGCCCGACGATAATGGCGACGATAACGCCCTCCTCGACAAGTCGCTGCAAGAGAATATCATCTTCACCGGGACCACTGAGGGGGTCTCGCAATAATAACCAACCCTGATCGTGGAAAGGGAGACCCCCCTATGCTCTCATATATTTGGAATCTTATTAAATGGCTCTTGGTCCTGGCCGTGGCCTTTATGGTCTCGGTCCTTAGTCTGCCCCTCTTCACCCCCTATCGGCTCCTGGTGGTATTGAGCGGCAGCATGGCCCCCACCCTGGAGGTGGGCGACGCCATCTTGGTGAGGTCCGGCCCAGCCGCCATCCAGCCCAACGACATCATCACCTTCCGCCGGGAGGGACAGTTGGTGACCCACCGGGTGGTAGAGATCGGCCCGGGCCAGTTCACCACCAAGGGCGACGCCAATAACGCCCCCGACTTGGAGCCAGTTCCTTCCGCCACGGTGGAGGGGAAATTCGTGCTGCGCCTGCCCTTCATGGGCTATTTCATCTATTTCGCCCGCACCCCCCTGGGCTGGCTGACCCTGGTGGTCATCCCGGCGGCAGTCCTCATCGCCGGGGAGGTGAAATCCCTCTTGGCGGGGCGAGGCACATCTAAAAGGGAGGGAGAATAGTGGCCCGCTGGGCGCTCCTGGTCCTATCCATAATCCTGGCCGCCTCCATTCTATTCCTGGGCGGCCTCACCACCGCCTCCCTGCAAGATACGGCCACGGTGGGCCTCTCCCTGCGCTCCGGCCCGCCGGGACCTGGCCCGAAGCCGGTCCTTGAACTTATCCCCGAAAAGTTAGTCCTGTCGGGCTGCAAATGTCGCTACAACCTGCAACTCACCGTCCGGAACATCGCTACCGGGTCCCAAGACGTGGCCAAGAACGTGGAGGTTACCTTCCAAGTGAAGATGGGGGCCCAAGCCATCAGCCGCATAGTATTCGATGATGGCTACATCTGGAAAGACTTCAGCAAGAACTATATCTGGAAGGCGGGGGATATCGGCCACTCGGAGAGCGCCACGAAGGGTTATACCATCTATCTCAAGTCGAATATCTGGAAATGCAAGCCGTTCTACAAGCGCTTCAAGAAGATAATGCTCGTGATGAAGGTCACGCGGGAGGATAACTGGCCGCAGGAGAACCTGGGCAAAGAGGCCCTGGTCATCATCCAGCGCGGCAAAGGCCCCATGAGCATAGCCGCGGAGGAGAGCGATGCCCTTCACTAGCGAGGGGGCCAGGCCTTATATCTCCCTCCCCATGCTGTCCATCCATTGGCTCTCCGCCAACCTCTGCGATTCCCTAATTTCCCTCCTCGGCTTTGCCCATGGACACCTGGAGGCCAACCCCTTGCTGGCCTCTTTGGGGAGCCAACGGGGTCCCGCCTCGATCATCGCTTGGAAATGGTTAGTGGTCATGGGCTTCCTCTTGGCCATCTATCTATTTCGCCTTAAGCCGGGGGCCAGGCTCATATTGGAGCGGGCGATGGCGGTGGCTAGTTTGATTATATGGTTAGGAGTGGGGTGGAATTTCCTGGTAGTAGGCTTCGCCGCTTAATGATGGTTGGCTACCAATAAAGAAAACGGGGCTCATAGCCCCGTTTCTTGTTCTTGCAGGCTTACTTACCCTAAGTCGCCGCCCTCGACATCGTCGGTTGGAGCCGCCTCTTCACCACCCGGGCCAGCCTCCTTATCCCCTCCTCTATCATCTCCGGCTGAGAATAGGAGAAGTTGAGCCGCATGCTATTTTGGCCCCGCCCATCGGCGTAGAAAGCCACCCCAGGCACGTAGGCCACCTTCGCCTCCACCGCGTCCTTCAGGAGTTCCATGGCATCTATCTCCTCCGGGAGGGTCACCCAGAGGAAAAGTCCTCCTTGGGGGCGGGTCCAGGTGGCCCCGGGCGGGAAGTATTCTTCCAGGGCCTTGAGCATCACATCGCGGCGTTCCCGATAGACCTCCCTGATCTTCCGCACGTGGCCCTCCAGGAAGCCGGTGCGCACCATCTCATAGGCTACCATCTGAGTGAGGGTGGTAGTGTGAAGGTCGGCCCCCTGCTTGGCCTGAACTAGTCTGCTCACCACCTCCACCGGCGCTACCACCCAACCCAGCCGCAGCCCTGGGGCCAAGGTCTTGGAAAAAGTGCTCATATAGATGACGTTCCCCTCGAAGAATCCCTTAGAGTTGTCCCTCCCCTCGGCGTCCAGGACTACCAGGGGCGGGATATGCTCCCCCTCGAAGCGGAGTTCCCCATAGGGGTCGTCCTCCATGAGGGGGATACGGTGATGCTCGGCCAACTCCACCAGCCTCCTTCGCCTCTCCAAGGGGAGGGTGGTCCCTCCGGGGTTCTGGAAGTTAGGGAGGACGTAGATGAACTTGGGACGGCCCTTCCTCAGCGCCTCCTCCACCAACTCCACCCTCATCCCATCTTGGTCGATGGGGACAGTGAGGTAGCGGGCCTGATAGGAGGTGAAGGCTTGGATGGCCCCCACATAACTGGGGCCCTCCAGCAGGATCACATCCCCAGGGTCGATGAAGAGTCTGCCTATGAGGTCCAAGGCCTGCTGGGAGCCATGGGTGATGAGCACGTTCTCCTCGCTGGCCTTGATGCCATATCGGCTCATCTTCTCCACCACGAAGCGGCGCAGGGGCAGATACCCCTCCGTGGTGCTGTACTGGAGGGCGTGGGCTCCCTCCTCCCTCAGCACCTTGCAACAGGCCTCCTCGCACTCCTTGATGGGAAAAAGTTCCGGGGCTGGCAAGCCCCCGGCGAAGGAAATGACATCAGGTTCTTGGGTGAACTTCAAGAGTTCCCGGATCATGGAACTCTTCATACCCTCTACTCGCAGAGCGTAGAATTCCGCCCACTTTATGCCCATTCTCGAGACCTCCTTGTCTCAAAGGTTCAATCGCAAAACCGATTAATGATACACCATAAGGCCCATACCGTCAAGGCTATCCGCACCCTCTCCCCATGGCTCAAATCTCTGGCCATTCTTTTCTACCCCTTTTGAATCTGGAATTTAGGTGTTCGAAACTTTATCAATTTTATGTGGCCTTCTCCTCCTATCAAGCGTGAATATCACCATAGTTCGTTGACAAGGGAAGGGAACTATGGTATATTTTATTTAGGTTGCGATCCAAGAGAGGCTAAGTGGCGAGATCGAGGCGCAAAGGTAGAGAGAGGAAGATCTGGGAGCACGGAGCGACCCTCCGTGCTCCCCTCTTTGAGGGGCAAATATATGGCTAAGTTCATCTTCTGTACTGGCGGCGTGGTCTCCTCGGTGGGGAAGGGGGTAACCGCGGCCTCTATAGGTCGC
>CAYUAM010000207.1:0-3925 GCA_964442805.1 uncultured Anaerolineales bacterium
TCGAGCACGGGCGACCTTTCGACTACCAGTTTAACCCCCTCGGTATAGAAGAGGATTTGATCTGGCAATTCAGGGAAGGCGTTCAGGGTGCTCAAGAAGACCCCCATCATCTTATGGCGCAACCCTTCCTCCCCGTTCCCCAAACCATCGTTAGTGACCAAGACCACGACCTTCTTCACGGCTCCTCCTCTTATTGATATAAAAGCAGCCAGCCTCATCGCTTGCCATAGCGTGGTATGCAGGGGGGGCTGCCCCCATCCCGCAGGAATTGGAAAACTGGACTGCTACTATTCTACATATCAGGCAGACGGGAGCCAAATTGTGTTAATATAGGGGGTGCAACATTGTCGGAAAGGTCAATCGGGATAACCGGAGCAACACATACGAAATGGAGAGTGGACTATGAAGCCTGACCGTAGCCCTCAGGCGACTATCCGATTGGCCAGGGCGGGGGATGCCAAGCCTATCGCTCTGCTCTGCCATCAACTGGGTTATCCCGCCACTCAAGAAGAGGTGCAAAGGCGACTCGCTCAGATTCAGCAGGATGAAGGTCAGGTTGTCTATGTGGCCGAACTAGCGGAGAGGCAGGTAGTGGGCTGGGTTCATCTCTACGTTTGTCAGTTGTTGGAGGCCGACCCGCAGGCGGAGATCGGAGGGTTGGTTGTAGATGAGGGCTATCGTCGCGGTGGGCTGGGACGGCTCTTGATGCAAAGCGCTGAGCGGTGGGCCGGCGAGAAGGGGTGCTGGGCAGTTCATCTGCGAACTAATGTCATCCGCAAGGAGGCCCACCTTTTCTACGAAAGGGTTGGCTACAGCAAGGTTAAAACGCAGTTAGCGTTTCGCAAAGTGCTATAAGGGAGCGATAACGGCAGTTTTTCCGGCCTCCCTTCGCCTTCGCCCAAACGCTAGGTTCACTCGTTGTCCCGCCTTTCAGGTCTCTTCTATAGCCAGGCCCGAAGCCTGAAGGGCACGTCTCAATTCCTCCAAGGCCTTATCCGTTGCCGCTCTGACCTGGGCCTTTTCCTCTCCGGCACAGGAAAGGGTCACCTTTATCTTCACCTCCGGGCCGAATTTGGTGGCCCTGGACTTGAGATACACCTTAGGGTGGGCCCTCACTACCCCCTGCAATATGGGGGCCAACACGGACTCATCTCCACAATCGACTAGGAGCGCTCTCTCCTCATAAAAGCCTTCCCCGAAGAGGTCTCGCAAGAGGGGCGTTAGCGACTCCTCCCAGATCCCCTTCATCTCCTCTGGAACTCCAGGGAGGGAGAGGAGGAGGGATTCTCCCCGACGAAGGAGGCAGGCGGGGGCCGTGCCCACGGGGTTGAAGATGGGGGTAGCATCCTTAGGGAGATAAGCCATCTTGCGCCTGGCCTCGGTGAGGGTGCCATCTTTTATGTAACCCTTCTTTGCCAGTTCCTCATATCTTCCTTTCACCATCTCTAGCGCCTGGGGGTTCAACTCAACGGGGAGGCTGAGCCCTTGGGCTAGGGCTTGCAGGGTGATGTCGTCGGTGGTGGGCCCCAGCCCGCCGGTAGTGATGATGAGATCAGGTTTGCGCTCGAGGGAATCTCTTACCTCCTGGGCGATGGCGCTATGTTCATCCCCCACTACCACCATGCGCCTCACTCGGCCGCCCAGCCCGGCGATTTGCTTGCACAGCCAGTGGCTATTGGTGTCCAGGACATCCCCTAGGAGGAGTTCGTTTCCTATGGCTATGATCTCTACCTCTATCAAATTTTCTCCTTCCCAACCCATCAGCCCACCAAGGCAGGGTGTAGTCTGAGCCTTTTTAGTCTGGCCAGCACCTTGGAAGGGACCCATACCCCCTCTTCGCTGACCACCCCGCTGAGGTGATGGAGGGGGGTGAGGTCGAAATATAGGTTCAAGACCTCCACTCCTTCAGGGTGATGGGGCCAGACCTCTTGAGGCTCTCGGGGTTTCTCCCCAGGCAATTCATAACCTGTAGGCAGGAACTTCTCCCGGCCGCAGAGGGCGTAGAAAGGTATCTTCTGAGACCTGGCGGCCAAGGCCAACGCATAGGTGCCGGCTTTGTTCACCAACCCTTCCGAAGATAAGGCGTCCGCCCCTACCAGAACCGTTCGCACGCCTCTCACCGTGGCCGGGGCCAGGCCATCAACGACCAACTTTACCGAGATTCCCTCTTGATTTAGCCTCTCCGCCAGAAGTCGGCCTTCGCCCTGGGGCCGGGACTCGGTGCAGATAACCTCGAAAATTCGCCCCTCCCTTTTAGCCAGAAGCAAAGCCTCCAAGACGGTGGAACTGAAGGAATGGGTCATTATGGGCCCCTGGCCGATGAGGGGGAGGGCCTGCCGAGCAATCCTGGTCCCGCTCCTCTCCAGCGCCCGAGAATATTCGATGGAGGCGGCCCCGACTTTTCCCCTGGCCTCCTCCAAACTGCTCGCTCCCTCCATAGAGAAGAGGGCCTCATTTGCTAGGTTCACCAAAGGGGCCATAGAGGGCTGAGCGGAAATGAGGGCCCGGCCCACGGCCTTAACCTCTTCTTTGAAGACCTCTAGGTTGGCCGCGCCACTCCCTTCGGCCAGGGAGAGCAAGGCCTGACTCCCCTCCTGGGCCAACTTTCGGGCTCCGGAGAGGCGATCTTGGGCTATGGCCTCGATTTGGGTTTCAATCCCTGGGGGCAAAGACATCTCGAAGGAAAATTACACCAGGAAAGGGAAAAAGGCAAAGGCTGCCCCTCGACAAGGCAGGGTGGCTATGTTAGAATATGAAGGATTGACGAGGGAAAGGAGAAGTCGCCGATGGCCATCTCTTGTAGTCCAGATGTCTTTCGCTCCCTGGAAGGCATAGAATTCCCCGCCGACAAGGGCAAGCTTCTGCGCCATGCCTCCGCTCACGGGGCCTCAGAGGCGGTAGTGGTGGCCCTGAACCAACTGGAGGAGGGCGTTTATTATAAAGGTATAGACGAGATATGCAGCAACGTGAGCATCGTCTGTAGCCTGGAGGTCTACTACGCCTTGGAGGGGCTGGATTACCCGGCCGATAAGGGGAAGATATTATCTTACGCCCGCGTCCACGACGCCTCGGAGGTGGCCTTAAAAGAACTGCAGAGGTTGCCCTCCGGCCACGCCTATAAGGGGATCGACGAGGTCTGCAGCAATATCTCCGGCTTGCCTAACAGGTGAGGTGGAAAGCGGCCACCACCTTGCGTGAGCCAGTCAGTCGGTTATAGGTTTGCCAGGCCTGGCCCGTTTTCTCCACCACCACCTCTATCCCCTGCGACTCCAGCCCTTCCTTGGTCTCTGGAGGCACCTTCATATCCCCGAAATAGCCGGTCCCCACTATCACCACTTCGGGCGATTCCTCCACGACCCCCTTCAAATCGGCCAAGTGAAGGCGGTGGCCCTCCTTCCTCCACCAATTGGCCTCCACGCGGTCGGAGTAGATGATGAGGTCAGAGGTGTAGGTCTGACCGTCGATGACTATCCGCCCGAAGGAGTAGGATTCGATCATCGGTATATCTCTCTTCGGTCTCAGTGTCCTAGCCGAAAATAGAGCACGGCCAAGATTATCACCAGCAAGATGAGGATGAGGAGGAGGTAAGCGATGGGGAAGCCTTCCCGGGGCCGCTCCTGGGCCGCTGGCTCGACTTTCTCCTCCCGGTGGGCCTTTACCTCTGGCCGAGAGAGGAGCCTCCCGCACCCCCGGCAGAAGCGGTTGGTGATGGCGTTCTCCAGGCCGCACCCCTCACAGACTATCACCCCCTCCCGGGGCAGGGAGGCCCCGCAGGCCGAACAGACCTCGCTGCCCGGGGGGTTATAGGCGCCACACTCCGGACAGTTCATGGGATTACCCTCCCAACTAGCATATCAACATGCCTTACCAGGCAGGATGTAGAGAGCATGCCTTTTGCAGGCGGTTTTCCCTATCCTATCCCCAG
>CAYUAM010000208.1:0-3885 GCA_964442805.1 uncultured Anaerolineales bacterium
GGAGGTGGACAGTTCGGAGTACACCTTGCCCTCAGAGAGGAACTCCCGGCTTTGGGCGGAGCGCACCCCGCAGGGCTTCACCTTCAACGTGAAGGCCTATAGCCTTTTCACCCAACACCCTACCCTCATTCGCAGCCTCCCTCGTGATATTTTCAAGGCTCTTCCCCCCGAGGCGCAGGCCAAGGATAGGGTATATTTCCAGGAGGTGCCGGGGGAGGCGCGTCGGGAGGTCTGGAAGATGTTCGATACCGCCCTCCGTCCCCTCCACCAGGCCGGGAAACTGGGGACGGTGCTCTTCCAGTTCCCCCACTGGTTCTTCCCCGGCCGCCAAGGCTTCTCTCATATCCTCCACTGTCAAAGGATGCTCCCTGACTACCATCTGGCCATTGAGTTCCGGAATAACATATGGCTGAGTCAGGATAATTTGGAAGACACTCTTGGTTTCTTGGAGGCTTATGATATGACCTTCATCTGCGTGGACGAGCCCCAGGGGTTCAAGTCGAGTTGTCCTCCCGTGGCAGCGGTGACCAGCGATACCGCCATGGTCCGCTTCCATGGCCGCAACAAGGCCACTTGGGAGAAGAAGGGGATCTCGGCCACGGAGCGGTTCAACTGGTACTACAAGCCGGAAGAGATGGGGGAGTGGGTCCCCAAGATCCGAAAGATGGCCGAGGAGGCGCGGGAGGTCCACCTGATGATGAATACCTGCCTGGGGGATCAAGGGGTGGTGAACGCCCGGCTGCTTCGGGAACAGTTAGAGCGAGGCGAGTAAGGGTGAAAGGGCGTTTCCTGTTTCTGCTGCTACTAATATGGCCCCTCCTAGGCTGCCAGCCCCTGGAAGGCTCGCCCGCGACTGGGCCTACCCCCGAAGAGGTTACGCTGCCCCAGCCGAACCTGAAGGGAAGACTTTCTTTGGAAGAGGTCCTGGCCAAGAGGAGGTCGGTGCGGCAGTTCAGGGAAGAGGAGTTGACCTGGGAGGAGATCTCCCAATTGCTTTGGGCAGGGCAAGGGATAACCGACCCCAAGGGCTTCCGCACCGCCCCCTCAGCGGGAGCCCTCTATCCTCTGGAACTCTACTTGGCCACGGCGGAGGGGAGTTACCACTATCTGCCCGATGGACATAAGTTGAAAAAGGTAGCCGAGGGAGATGGCCGGGGAAGGCTTGGGGAGGCGGGCTTGAAGCAGGGGGCCCTGGGCGAGGCCCCGGCCATCATCGTCATAGCGGCCGTATATGAGCGCACGGAAGCCAAATACGGCTCCCGTGCCCAGCGGTACGTCCACCTGGAGGCCGGCCACGCCGCCCAGAATATCCTTTTGCAAGCCACGGCCCTGGGGCTAGGGGCGGTGCCCATCGGTGCCTTCGACGACCAAGAGGTCAAGGAGGCCCTGCCCTTACCTTCCGATCACGAGCCCCTTTACCTGATACCAGTTGGACATCCCGAATAGTCAATCCGCGGCGCCCTCCAAGCAGAAATAGCCATCGGTTAGGCTATAGTCGTCCCAGAGGGGACAGGCGCCGCAGATACAGCCCTTGTCCGTCAACTCCAAGTCGCTAGCCCCCAGGGCGCAGAAGAGCCCCTTGTCGCCTTTCACGAAGGTCGGACAATCCCCACAGATGCACCTTTTCATATTCGCTTCGGTGTTGGGCACTTTCATCTTACCACCCCTTTCCGCCCCTGATAGCCCTTAACGCATTCTAGCAAAGGCGGTGTAGTGATGCAAGTTGTAGGCTTTTCAATTGAGGGATGGCAAAGCCTGTGATATATTTCTCCCATGGCGAAGCAATATCTGGTGCCCATAGGCCCGATAGAGGCGAAATTCCTTGGCACCTTGGCGGAGAGGCTAGAAAAGAGTTTCAACCGTCCCTGTCTGGTGGCTGAAGGACTGCCTGAGCCCGATTACGCCTTTGACCGCAGGCGGGGCCAATATCGGATGGAGCCCATCTTAGAGCGGCTGTGCCGACTGAAGGTAGCGGGGGCCCATCGCCTTTTGGGGCTGGTGGATAGGGACTGCTACACTTCGGGGTTGAATTTCGTCTTCGGCCAGGCGGTGGTGAGGGGGCGAGAGGCGGTGGTGGCCTTGGCCCGGCTGCATCAGGAGTTCTATGGCTGGCCCGAGGACGGAGAGTTGTTCTTCCAGCGAGCGCTCAAGGAAGCGGTGCATGAGCTGGGCCACACCTATGGCCTGGGCCATTGTTCGGACCCTGGCTGCGTGATGTACTTCTCCAACAGCGTTGCCGACACCGACAGGAAGGGAGCAGCCTTTTGCCCCAACTGCCGGGAGGCCCTCCGTCTGTTGGAGGAGAGGGAAGCGCCCTCCCTCTAGGTCGCCACTGCTTTGGCTGAAAACGTGGGGAGCGGCCCTATTTAAGGCTCTCCCACAGCCTCTCGATCCACTCTGGGACTCGGGCCTCTGGTATGGAGTCGCCCCGGGGAAGGTAGGGTTTGAGGTCCAGGATGGGGGTGCCGTTGTAGGCATCTAGCCCCCTAACCGAGAGGACGTTTCCTCGGCGCTCCAAGAGTTGAACCGTGGTCAGCCCGATGGGGTTGGGCCGCACCGGGGCCCGGGTGGCCAGGACCCCCACTAGGGGCATGTCCTCTCGCTGCTCTGGACGGACCTGAAGGGGTGGCTGGCCTTCCTTGGCGTGGAGCCAGAAGAGGACGATGAGATGAGAGAAGCCCTCTATCCCCTCCAGGGCCTCGCTGAAATTCTCCTCTATCACTAGCCGAGAGTCGATCTCCTCCCAGCGGACATCTTGGCCTGGGGGGATCTCATTATCTACATAGCCGATGGGGTGGCAAACCAAAGCCCGTTTTCTCATAGGCCTCCTTTATCGCTCATGAGCAACATTTCATGTCGAGTATACCATGAGAGGCTCTTTTTGGTGCTTGACAAAGGGATAAATGGGGGGTATAATATAAATGAGATATTGTGGATTCATATAATCATATATGCGAGAAAGGAGGAATAGATGAACTACTTACGAAGGGTGTGGGAGACCAGGAGTTCAACCCTATGGCTGGCCCTTATTCGGATATTAGTGGGCTTCGAGTGGCTGCGCTCCGGATGGGAGAAGGTGGTCGACCCTGAGTTCGCCGCCGGATTGCCCAACACTTTGGGCTTCTTCGCCAGCCAGAACCCCAACGCCTGGTACGTTAGTCTCATCAATAACATTGCCCTCCCTAACGTCCGGCTCTTCGCCATCTTGGTAGCCTATGGGGAGTTCCTGGTGGGCTTGTCCCTTTTGTTAGGGCTTTTCACCTATGTGGGGGCTTTCTTCGCTATGGTCATGAACGCCAACTACTTCTTCGCTACTTCCCATCTTAGCCCTTCTAACTACGGCCTGAACTTCGTCCTCTTCATAGTTACTTTCATCTTGATACTGGGTGGGGCCTGCAAGGTCCTCAGCCTGGACCAGGTTCTTTCCGAGGGGTTGCTAAGGTTCCTGCCTTGGTCGCGTCTGTGCCGGGCGCAGCCAGACGTTAAATGAACTCTCTGGCAGATGATTGCCGAGGGCGGCTCAGTAGAGTCGCCCTCGTTTTGTTTGACGAGGCCACAACATGGTGATATCATCGGAGGAGAGGCGTTCCCATGGCCAAGGCCAGGATAGAGAAATCGGCCGGAGGGGTTATCTGCCGCCAGGAAGGGGGGCAACTCCGAGTGGCCCTCATCGCCACCAAAGGGGGCGAGCGATGGGGGTTGCCCAAAGGGTTGGTAGAGAAGGGGGAAGACCCGGCCCAGACCGCCATGAGGGAGGTGGAGGAGGAGACCGGCTTGCGGGGGAGGATGGTGGACAAATTGGGCTACGTGGAATATTGGTTCCGTAACCCTCAAGATGATGTGCTCTACCACAAGTTCGTAGATTTTTATCTAATGGTCTATGAG
>CAYUAM010000209.1:0-3879 GCA_964442805.1 uncultured Anaerolineales bacterium
CCTATTGCGGGAATCCAACACCCGTATGTTTGCTTCACGTCAACGATGTTGCGGGAAGCAAGTGTGGACACGCCATTACAAACAAACTGGCGTAACCGCACGAGTTTCAACCAAAGGAGGTACACAAATGCCAAGTATAAGACGAAACAAAGAACTAGCGGTAGCAGCGGCAATCGCAATAGTAACAACATTAGCAGTAGGAGTAGCCAAGGGAGTTGGAGCGGATATAGTAGCAGCATTTATAGCAGGGGCAGGAACAGCAGCGACCGCAGGATATGTAATAATCACAAACATCATGATCGAACAAGCAAGACGGAAGTAGCAACAACAATAAGAACAACTCCAGTGGACTCTTAATCATTCGCTCTGGCAACTGACTCAATTTCTCATAAGCCCTCGGTCGCTGGTTAGAATCCAAGCGTGGGCACCTTTACAGATTAACTCATCTTTGCTATGCTTCCTTTAGGGAAGCATGATTTTTATGATTACGATGTATCGCAGTCTCAGTATAGGCGGGATGGAGTTCAACCATCCTCTAGGGGCGTTAACGTCTAATGGCAGGTGGAGGAGGCGATCCTCCACACCGAAGACTCGGCGTTGTGAGGAGGTAGAACGATGAACGCTTTGAAGGGAGGGGGAAAGGCCTTCGGTCAAGGTTTCTGCGGCTGCCTGGGAGCCTGGGTAGCGTGCCTGTTGCTGCTCATACCTCTCCTACTGATCCTGGTTAAAGTGGCGGCTCCAGCGATAGGCGGGCTGCTACAAGGGCTCCCTGGGATTGTCGCCTCGCTCACAGCCCCTATGGGAGCGGGAGGGCCGCCTGGAAGCCCAGGGCCTGGAACAGGGGCCCTTCCAACGCCGACGGGGGAACTCCCCAGGTTGGAGATCTGGGTAACCGCCGAGAATGACCCCAACGCTGAGCGCCTGACAACGGTGAGATCGGGAGAGACGCCACAAGTCGTTTACTTATGGGCCAAGGGCCCAGAGGGAGCCAGCGTTTACTTCCAACTCTGGCTCACTACCCCCGATGGAAAGAGACAGCAAATGGGTCCGAACTTTGTGACGGACCCGACTGGCGAGGTGGTGAATTGCGGCTCCTCAACTGGCCCTCCCCCTGCGCCGGGTACATATAAGTTTGAGGCCTTCATTGGCCAGACGGTGGTGGGCAGCACTACCGTAGAGGTGATCTCCCAGTAGAGATTGGGGGAAAAGTGGAGAGCCTGGGCCGAAGACGCTGCGGTGCAAGGTTACCTTGTGTCGCATGCCCTGCCCAGGCTCTCCAGCAATAACTTATCATCTTGCGCCATGGCGGTCAATGGGAAGTTGGTACCAATCTATGTTATGCTGGAGGCCCTGACCAGAGTTTAGGAAGGAGGAACCATGACTCTCAAAGCCTATGTTCTAGCCAATGTGGACCCCGGGGTGGGCTATGAGGTGGCAAAAGCCATCTCGAAGATAGAAGGGGTCAAGAGCGCGGAGAATGTGACCGGCCTCTACGAGATGGTCATAGTGGTAGAGGTTAATGATCCGGCCACCCTGGGCCAGGTGCTCATCTCCAAGATAGAGACCACCAAGGGGATCAAAAAGACCCATACCTGCGTGGTGATATAGCCTGTTATCACTCAGGTCATAAGTCGTCGCTTCCAAAAGAATGGGCGGCGCGTGATGCGCTATGAATATTCGCTCCTTCAATGCTATGCTTCCTGCGGGAGGCGTAATCATTTTTGGACAGGACGAAGATGAGCAGCCAATTTCTGCTTAGAGGGCTCATCATCGGTTTTTCCATCGCCGCACCCGTCGGACCAATCGGGGTGCTATGCATACGACGCACCTTGGCCGAAGGACGAGCCTCAGGTCTGGTCTCTGGCTTGGGGGCTGCCACTGCCGATGCCATCTATGGCTGCGTTGCCGGATTTGGGCTGACCTTTGTTTCAAATTTCCTGGTCAGCCAACAGGCATGGCTTCGTCTTATGGGAGGCGGCTTCCTTTGTTATTTGGGCCTCAGGACCTTTCTATCCCAACCGGCTGAACGAGCGGCTTCAGTCAGGGGAAGCGGCCTGGTTGGCGCTTACACTTCGACCTTTTTTCTGACCATCACCAATCCGATGACTATCCTCTCTTTTGCAGCCATATTTGCCGGATTGGGGGTGGGAAGCGCGAGGGGGACCTACCTCTCTGCGGCGGCGTTAGTCCTGGGCGTATTTAGCGGCTCAGCCCTATGGTGGTTTATCTTGAGTGGCGGTGTTAGCGTATTGCGTACCAGATTTAACCCACAAGGGTTGCGGTGGATAAACAGGATATCAGGCCTAATCATATTGGGGTTTGGCCTGATGGCCCTCTTGAGCCTGAAGGGATGAGGCGGGAAGCATCTTTCTTTGGAGGAGCAAAAATGAACCTGGAGCGACCGCGAGTCAGGGAGATGGGCATCACCTTGGAGGCCGCGGAGGAGGCGGTGATCAACTCCCTATTTCGGGCCAAGACGGTGGTTGGCCGGGACGGGCACGTCAGTCATGCCTTGCCCCTGGAGCGGGTAGTGGAGATCATGCGCCGCTACGGCCGGAGCGAGGTGCATCTACCATAGGGCCCAGCGCAAACTAAAGATCTCCTCGCCAGCAGCGAGTTTGAGGCTCAGAGCATTTCGGTGCTGCCAGGAGTTTCCTCCTGACAGCAGAAGCGTCAGATGTTACCATCTGACGCCACGCAAGAATATACCGCCTAAAGGCTCCAATCCTGCCACAACGGAGGAATCGAGGCTTCAGCCGGTCCCGTCTTCTCCTGGTCTTGATATGCAAACCCCTCTGCCACCTGTTTGTCCCATTCGATATGAGAGATAGCGGGGTCTTGACAAGGGGGTAGCATTATGCTATAATCCACCCCAAACTATAAGGCTACTTCCAGAGGCGAGATGATTGAGGCTTGGGTAGAGGGCTTTGAACACAACCTCGATTTCGTGTTCGATCTGGGGAAGAGTTCGCTCAAGCCCGAGCCTAGGAGGCACCCTCATAGCAGGCCATTCTTCTGAGCCCTGCTTCACGGGTGGCATCTGCCTTAGCCGAAAGGTTCAAGAGAGGGGTGCAAAAGCGTGGAGCAGGTCCACGCTTTTTCGTTATGGGGTTTCTCGGTGATCTATTCCCTATTGACGGGGTCATTCCCAAAAGGCTATAATGGGGCATGAGTCTGAGTTTATCATACGCTTTCTCCGAAGAGGAGGCGCAGGGCGACGAGGTTCGCAATCTGGAGGAAGGGGGGTGAGATATCGGTCATTTTCCGTGCTGGGGAGGCCCTGGGTTACCTCTAGCCTGATTCCCAGAGGCCTCTGAAGGAGTACGAGTACGCCCTTTTAGGGAAAGGAGTTAAATTGATGAGACGCAAAGATCTATTGAAACTCTTGGGGGTAGCGGTTGTCTTGGGCCTATTGGTCTCGGCTTGTGCTGGACCGGCTACGCCCACTCCTCCCAAGGAGAATGTGGTGGTCTTTGCCCACCCCACTTCCTTCCCCGATATCGACCCCAGCGTCAGTTTCTCCAACGACTCGGTGGTGACTTCCAACGCCTATGATACGTTGGTTTGGTACAACCCTCCGGGGAGCAAGGATCTGCTGAGTCCGGGCCTGGCCACTAGTTGGGAGCCCAACGAGGAGGCCACGGAGTGGACCTTCCATCTGCGCCAGGGGGTCAAATTCCACGACGGCACCGACCTCAACGCCGAAGCGGTGAAATACTCCATCGACCGGACCATGGAGATGGCCATGGGCGCTTCCTACATCTGGGATGCGGTAGAGGAGGTGGAGGTCGTCGATGATTACACGGTGCGCTTCAAACTGTCCTATCCTGCGGCTCTAGACCTGATCGCCGCCTGCGGCTATGGTGCCTGGATGATGAG
>CAYUAM010000210.1:0-3875 GCA_964442805.1 uncultured Anaerolineales bacterium
GGAGGACCTGCCTCGCCAGCCCATCGAGCGCTTGCTCCTGGTCGATACCCAAAGCATCCCCCCCTTAAAGGGGTTGCGTAAGGACACTCAGGTGATGATCATAGATCACCACCCTTTGGACAGGGAATTGGAGCCAGGGATGCACTATAGAGGTGGGGAGACCGGCTCCACCACCGCCCTCCTGGTGCAAGAGATGATGGAGCGCCACCTCTCCCTTTCCCCGGTGGAGGCCACTTTACTCCTCTTGGGCATCTATGAAGATACCGGCTCCCTCACCTACCCCGATACCACCCCCAGCGATGCCCGTTGTGCGGCCTGGCTCTTGGAACGAGGGGCCAACCTGGAGGTGGTTAACGACTTCCTCCATCAGCCCATCACCGAGGCCCAGCGAGAACTCTACCAGCGGTTGCTGGAGGGTGCCGAGTTTCATGACTTCCAAGGCCGCTCGGTATTGATCTCCTCCGTTTCCGCCCCCGACTATGAGGAGGAGATCTCCACCCTGGCCCATAAATTGAGGGACCTTTACGACCCCGATGCCCTCTTCGTTCTAGTGAGGTTGAATGAGCGGATCCAGATGGTGGCTCGTAGCACCACCGATGCCGTAGATGTGGCCCAGATCGCCCGCCATTTCCAGGGCGGGGGCCATAGCAAGGCCGCTGCTGCCTTGATAGAGGGCATGGATTTGAGGACGGCCAAAGAGGAACTCCTGAGACTCCTTGATAGTTATGTCAAGCCGACTACCACCGTTCGAGAGATCATGTCCTTCGGCGTGCATACCCTTTCCCCCAAGACCACCGTGGCCCAGGCTGAGGAGATGATGCGGCGTTGGGGCCATGAGGGCTTCCCCGTGGTGGAAGAGGGGAGGCTAGTGGGCGTCTTGACCAGGGGAGAGATAGACCGGGCCCTCCATCACCGCCTCCATAAGGAGCCCATCGAAAATTACATGCACAAAGGGGAGATGAGCGTCTCCCCCAGCGATTCGGTGGAGAGACTCCAACAGGTGATGATGGAGCAAGGGTTGGGACAGATACCGGTGGTGGAGGGAGGCCAGATCGTGGGCATCGTCACCCGCACCGACCTGATCAAACTTTGGAGCGTC
Source organism: uncultured Anaerolineales bacterium (assembly GCA_964442805.1). GTDB lineage: Bacteria > Chloroflexota > Anaerolineae > UBA7937 > UBA7937 > CAYUAM01. The sequence goes on from CAYUAM010000210.1 coordinate 1,100, forward strand.
CCCCCTGGACCCTCCCGGGCCCCGGAGATCACCAAAAAAATGGAGGAGATGCTTCCCTCCGCCCTCCTCGGCCTCCTTCGAGAGGCAGGCAAGATGGCCAAGGAGATGGACTATTCCCTATACTTAGTAGGCGGCTTCGCGCGGGACCTCCTCTTGGGGGTGCCCAACCTCGACATTGACCTGGTGGTGGAGGGCGAGGCTATCGCCTTGGCTCGACACCTAGCCCAAGAGGTAGGGGGACGCGTCCATAGCCATGCCCGCTTCGGCACAGCCAAACTCATCTTCGAGGAAGAACCTTCCCCCATCGCCCCCCTCGCCTCCCTCGATTTCACCACCGCCCGCACCGAGTTCTACGAACACCCCACCGCCCTCCCCCAGGTGGAGCGGAGTTCCATCAAGCAAGACCTCCACCGCCGCGACTTCACCATAAACACCTTGGCCATCTCCCTCGATGAGGATAGTTACGGGGAACTCCTCGATTTCTATGGGGGCGAGGGCGACCTAAAGCGAGGGTTGATCCGGGTGCTGCACAACCTCAGTTTCGTGGAGGATCCCACCCGCATCCTGCGAGCGATTCGTTTGGAACAGCGACTGGGCTTCCGACTGGAGGAGCGCACCGAAGAACTCATCCACGATGCTTTAGACCTCCTCCCCCGCGTCTCCGGGGAGCGCATCCGCCAGGAACTAGAGGCCATCTTTCAGGAGGAGAAGCCCACCAAGGCCCTGCGACGCCTCCAGGAACTGGGCCTCCTGGAGCATATCCACCCCCTTCTGCGCTACACCGAGGAACTGGGGAAGTTGATGGAGGCCTTGCCCAGAGGCCTGGCCCAGTGGAGGGCCCTCAGTTGCCGAGAGGAGGAAAGGGAGAAGGAAGAAGGAGCCGATTTCGCCCTCTACTTGGCCTTACTGGCCAGGGAAGCCGATCTCGAGGGGGTAGAGGGTTTGATTAAGCGGCTTCAGGTGGGGGCGGTAGGGGCCCGCCTCCTCCGCCAAGTTTGCCAATTCGGGGGGTTGACCCCCCGACTGATGGAACACCGCCTCCCTCGCAGCGCCCTCTACCGCCTTCTCAACCCCTACTCCAGCGAGGCCCTCTTTATCCTTTGGCTCACTTCCAAATCCAAGGGGGTGAGAGGGCAACTGGAACTCTATCATGGCCAATTGGCCTGCGTGGAGCCGGCCTTGGACGGCCAAGACCTCAAGAAAATGGGCCTCCCTCCCGGCCCCATCTATGGCCAGATCCTGGAAGCCCTTCGCGATGCCCGGCTGGATGGGAAGGTAAGAAGCAGACAAGGGGAGGAAAGGCTAGTCCGGGAGATGTTAGAAAGAGGGCTCTAAATCTACTTTGAGGGCCCTGAACCATGGTTGGTGGCTAATACCCCGACCTTGTTCAATTGCCTCCCCGCCTGCTCCCTTATCTCCTGGAACCCCTCCTCCAGGTAAGGGAAGGCGAACCAGACCACGGCCAAGCCGAAGAGCCCTCCGGTCACGACCCGTATCAGGGGGGTGCTGAGGCGCAAGCCTAAAAGTTGCGTGGTCCCATCCACGGCCAGGGGGGTGAAGAGGACCACCAAGGATTGCCAGGAGAGAGGTTTCAGCCTCCTCCTCACCAGGTTGAAGGCCAGCCCGGCCAGGAAGATGGAGGCGTAGATGGCCCAGTCCCGCTGGCAGATGGCCACCTGATAGCCAGCCAGGAAGAAGGAGCGAGAGGGCATCTGGTGGCAGGTGAAACTGTAGAGGAAATAGAGCGCGTTGGCCAGGCCGGTATGACCTTGGGCCATGAGCAGGGGGGCCAAGAGGGGCAAACCCATGTATAGTCCCATGGCCGCGTTCACCAGAAGAAACCAATGGTTAGCCAAGAGAAAGATGAGCCGATCCAAGAACAACACCAGTTCTCTGGTCTGCCCTTTGGCTGGCGAGGGAGCCCCCTTCTCCAGGGCCTGGCGCAGTCGGGACTCCCGGAACTCAGCGTAAAGGGTCGGCCCGCCCTCCACCTCCACCACGGGGAGAAGGGCCCCATATTTCTCCCTCAACCCCTCGTCCTCCGTTATATCGATCTCCTCGATGGCCAGGTCGTATTCCCTTTTAAGTTGCAGGAGCGCGCCCCTAGCCATCTCACAGAGGTGGCACCCTTGCCTAGTATAGAGTCGCACCTTTATCGTCTCGTGACTCGCCATTCCCGGATCCCTTGGCCATGCTCTCGGCCATGTTCGAAGCACATCTCACCCATTCGACTCAGCGTGCCCACCTCTCCCCAAGGGAAGGTCATGGGCTGGCCCAACTCTTCATCGGTGAGAGGATTCAAGGCCGCGAGCAGCCTTTCCCGCACCGTGGTCAAATCGGCCATGATTGCCTCCAGGGGCATCTCGCGCCTGACCTCCACCTGCTTGGCGTTCCACTCATCCAGGTCGCCGACCTCGAAACAATAAGGCGGCTCCCCTTGGAGATGGCACTCCAAGGCCCGAACCATCTCCCTTTCCCAGTAGGCGATATGACCCAAGATATCCTTCACCGACCACTCCCCTACCATCTGGGGAAGGGTCACCTCCTCCTCGCTGAGCCCCTGGATGGCCTGAAGCAAATTCTCCCTCTCCTCCATTAGCCTCCTGATGAGATCTCCTTTTTCCATCCTCCCCCCTAGATAACGGTAATTTATGCCTCTTCGCTCTCCCTCTTGCTAAAATAAAGTATCCCCTCATCGAAGAGGTAGCCCACTTTAGCGAAAAGGTCGATGGAAGGGGCATTTTCCGCCTCGATGAGGGCGGCCATGACCGTCATC
>CAYUAM010000211.1:0-3857 GCA_964442805.1 uncultured Anaerolineales bacterium
ATTTGCCGTATACCGCCGCGAGGCTTGCATCATCCCCGAGTTCTCCCGAGAGCTTTTCCGCCTCTTGGATGGTCTCGAGGCTGCCCTCGGGGAAGCTCAATAACGTCAAAGGGTTCAGCATCGAGAGATATATTCCCATCCTCTCGTTCCTGTTCTCCTCGCCTGCCGGCTGGTTATCCAGCACCTGTATAGCCTCCTGGTAGAAGCGCACCGACTCCCAGTTGGAGTTGTTGCGCGCAGCTTTGCCCCCGGAGAGCTTGAGGTAGGTAAGGGCTTTTTCTGTTTCTTCGCTGCGGGAGTAGTGGTAGGCCATGGTCTCGTAGAAGTCCTCTAGTGTGTCTTTATAGATTTTTTCGATGGCCCGGCCGATCCTGTTGTGTATCTCCTTCCTTCTCTTGAGGAGGAGGCTTTCGTAGGCCACCTCCTGGGTGAGGGCGTGCTTGAAGATGTACTCCGGCCCGGGGAAGAGGGTCTTCTCGTAGATAAACTCCAGGGACTGCAGCTGGAGGAGGTAGGATTTCAGGGGTTTGCTGATGCCGGTTACCTCCTCCAGGAGGCGGAGGGAGAACTCCCGGCCGATGACGGAGGCCACCTGCAGGGCCTCCTTCAGGTCTTCAGTCAGGCGGTCCAGGCGGGAGGCGATGATGCCCTGGATGGTCTCGGGGACCTGGAGGTCTGGAGGCTCTCCGGAGAGGACGTAGTGCTCGTTGTCCTTTATGATGGAGCCGGCCTCCTGCAGACCCCGGGTGAGCTCCTCTATGAACAGGGGGTTGCCGGCGGTCCTTTGTATTATGAAATCACTTATCTCGGGGGATACCTCTCCCTCGGAGAGGATAGCCTCCACCAGCTCGGCACTGGGCTTCTCGGGGAGGCGGTCAACCCGTATCTGGCTGTAGAAGGTCTTGCTGGTCCAGGCAGAGGTGTATTCCGGGCGGTAGAGCAGGATGAGGAGGATGGATGCTCCGGGGATGGAGTCGATGAGGTAGGATAGGAATTCCTCGGTGGTCTTGTCTATCCAGTGCAGGTCCTCGATGGCCAGGATGAGGGGGTGGGATTGGGATTCAGCTACGAGTAGGTAACGGATGGCCTCGAAGACCCTCTCCCTCCTCTGGGCGGGCTCGAGGGAGAGATAGGACTGGTCATCTACCTCCAGGGAGAGGAGCTCCTGTAAGGGAGGGAGGATGTGGGAGAGACGGCCGTCCAAGCAGGCCAGCCTCCCGTCTATCTTCTGTTTGCTGGTTGCTTCCTCTTCCCACTCGCCGAGGTCGAAGTAGCTCCTCAGGATGCCCAGGATGGGGAGGTAGGCGATGGCCTCCCCATAGTGGATGCAGCCCCCCTCCAGGTAGGTGTATTCACCTTGTGGGAGGAGCTCCCGGAACTGCAGCAGCAGGCGGGATTTGCCCACCCCGGGTTCCCCCACCATGCCCACCACCTGGCCTTGTTTACGTTTGATCTGTTGGTAGCGGTCGGTGAGCTGGTCGAGTTCTTTCTCCCTGCCCACGAAGGGGGAGAGGCCCCGGGAGATGGAGGCGGAGATGCGGGAGCGGGTGGGAAGGGCGCCTAAGACCCGCCAGGCATGGACGGGTTGTTCCTTTCCTTTGACGGTTATCTCCCCTAAGTCTCGGAAGTCGAAGTAGCCCTCGGTTAAGCGGTAGGTGTTCTCGGCTACCTGTACCGTCCCCGGCTCCGCCGCGCTCTCCATGCGCGAGGCCAGGTTCACGGTGTCGCCTAAGGCGGTGTATTCCATGGTGAGGTCGTCCCCGATGCGTCCCACAATGACCAGGCCGGTGTTTATCCCGATGCGCATCTTGAACTGTATGCCCTTGTTCTTGAGTTCCTTTGCGTATTCCCCCAGGCGTCTCTGTATGGCCAGGGCGGCGTATAGGGCCCTGTGGGGGGCGTCCTCGTGGGCCAGGGGGGCCCCGAAAAGGGCCATGAGCCCGTCGCCTAAGAACTGGGCTACGGTGCCCTCGTAGGTGTGGATCTCAGAGGCCATGATGTCTACGGCCGGTCTTACGAGGTCTCCTACCTCCTCGGGGTCCAGCTTCTCTGCGAGGGGGGTGAAGCCGGCTACGTCCGCAAAGAGCACGGTGACCTGCTTGCGCTCTCCCTCTAAGCTCGAGCGGGCAGAGAGTATTTTCTCCTTTAAGTGGGCGGGGGCAGCTGTGGCCGGGGTGTGCAGGATGGGGGAGAAGACCTTACCCTCCCCGGGGGAGATGCCCAGGGAGGTGAGGCCCTCTGTTATGCGGGGGATACAGGGAAAGATGCCCTCCTCCCCCACCACCAGCATGGCCGTGCCCCCCAGGGCGTGTCTCCACTCCGGCTGTCTTTCCTTGAGCTCGGGAGGGGAGATGCCGGTGAGCACGGGGATGAAGGGGATCCTGCGCTCGAAGGCCCCCACCACCTCCTTGGTGACCTGGTCGGAGGAGAGGGCAGCGGGGGAGACCAGGAGCACGATGGCGTCGCATGACTCTATGGCCCGGTTGATCTGGATGAGGTAGGAGGTGCCGGGGAGGACATCACGCTCGAAGTACCAGGTGGCGTATCCCGCTTGCTCCAGGCCCCGGGCGATCTCCTGCATCACGGAGAAGTCTGATTCGATGTGGCTCAGGAAGATGCAGCCCATATGGTCCTTCCTTGCATCGCGATGATGGGAATAGCCTGGGGATTATGTTGCCGACAAGGGGAACTGATAATAGTGAGGCCGATGGATTTGCGGTATCCCCTGTCTTATCGATGCCCGCATTCCCCACATAGCCTTGCAACTGAGATTATATCATTCTGCAGGAAGAACCGGAGTTCCATGACCGTAATTGTTCCTAAAACTGTGCCTATCTGGATGCCAAATCCGGCAACTCAGCGCAACTCTCCACAACTTGGCCACATAAAACCCCAGGTCAGGAATCTTCACCTTGACCTGGGGCTTTACTGGATCCCGCTACCCGGACTTAAAATCCCTCGGGTTATCCCGAGCGGGTTCGACTCCCGCCCCGGGCACCACGATATTTGCCAGGGGTTTTATTCTGAGGGGGATGGGGGAGACCTATGATCGAATCACCGCTGTGCCCAAAATTGTGCCCCAAAGTGTGGCCATAGGTTTCGACAGTAGTCTTAGGCGAAGGATATCAATAGAAGGTTAACCACTACAGAATATCGCTCTATTCATGATTCGACCCCTAAATCAGCTTGGCCAAGTTTACGGTGTTTCGATTATAGGAAGGTGTCCAATGCATCATCAGCTTTGGTGGCCAGCTCACTCGCCAATGAGCTTATGGCACTTGACAGCGAATACACCTTGCTTGCCAGGCTCTCGATGCGGGAGCAGAGGTCTGCAAAGTCCGCATCGTACTGCTGCCTGCTGGCGCCCTTCCAGTCGTATGTATACTCGCTGGAAACGGTGCTCAAGCGGTTGAGTAGATCTTCGATGGCGCCAGCAGCGTTTCCTAGCTGGTATGACAAGCTTTCCAACCCAGAAAGATCGAACCCTGGCGACATCGCTTCACCCACCTCTCCTTGCCGACAGATGCCGGCGATCGCCTCGGGGAGGAGAACAACCTTGTAACCTGTTCCGCCAATCGGTCCCGGATGAAGGGCCGGGAGCTTCTCGGTGTATCTCGGCTTCCGGCCGGTCGAATCGTCCTTTCATGTCACCACCATATAAAGGTCAGCCCATGAGCTCCGCCAATTCACTCCGCAGTTCTTCCCTGGTGGCCACCCCGCCGTCGACTAGGGGGTTATCGCCGCCGTCTGTTGGAGTGAGTATCCAGCAGCGCTCCGCGGATTTCAGGGTCAGGAACCCCCGGTCCACCCTCGCGACATCGCCCTCGTAATCCAGCCTCACCACCGTCCCCCGGGAC
>CAYUAM010000212.1:0-3855 GCA_964442805.1 uncultured Anaerolineales bacterium
CCTCCCGCGAGCATCGCATAAAGATAGACGAGCGCCTAAGGGAGATCATCCAGGAGCGTAAACCCCTGATGGTCGAGGACCTCTGGACGGCGGATGTCCCAGAGAGCAGAAACGAGCGAGCCCAAAAGGAAGGGGTCCACGCCTTCCTGGGTGTCCCTATGATCTCTCGCGGGAATATCATCGGTATCCTAAGCATCTACCGGGAGGAGGCTCATCGCTTCAGCGAAGGGGAGGTTAGGCTCCTCTCAACCATCGCCAACCAGGTGGCCATAGCCATCGATAACGCTCGGCTCTACGAGAGGCTCAAGGATCATGCTACGAACCTGGAGCGCCTGGCAGTGGACAGGACAAAGGAGTTGCAGGCCCTGCAAGCGGAATTACAACACACCGCCAAATTGGCTTCCTTGGGCCAGATGGCGGCCGGCCTCGCTCACGAACTCAATAACCCCCTGGGCGCCATCTCCGGCTACCTGGAGTTGATGCAAGAGGAGTGGCATCCCGCCGAACCGGCCAAGGGATACGTAGAGAGGATAGAGCAAAGGGTCAAGCAAGCCACTAAGATCGTGAGAGAACTTAGGGATTTCGGCACCCCAGGCGAGCCGGTCTGGGAAAAAGTCGATATCAACGCTGTCTTGGAAGAGACCCTGAATCTAGTGGAGCGACAGTTATCCTTCCATAAAGTGAACCTCTTGAAATATTTGAGTCCCTCCTTGCCTCCCGTCCCCGGCGATGCCGATCGATTGGGACAGGTCTTCATGAATCTCGTGGTCAATGCACGACAGGCCATGCCCCAGGGAGGGGAAATGAAGGTAGCCACCCAGATGACCAACGACCAATGGATAGAGATAATCATTGCCGATGCGGGAGAGGGGATCGAGGAGAAAAACCTCCTTCGGATATTCGAGCCTTTCTTCACCACCAGGCCACCGGGAGAGGGGATGGGACTGGGCCTCTCCCTGAGCTACAGGACCATCCGGGACCATGGCGGGACCATAGATGTCTGGAGCAGGAGGGGAACGGGGAGCGTCTTTCGGGTCACCCTCCCCACCTCGCAAGCCCAGAGGTGTTGGGAGATCACCGGTTGTGGGGCCCCAGAAGAATGTCCGGCCTCCCAAGAGAGGGCGGGATATCGCTGTTGGCCTTCAGCGGAGGGGAGATATTGCCGAGAGAGAGGACATGGCCTCGATGGTTGTAAAGTCTGCCCCGTCTATGAGATGAAGGCCCTCCCTCCCTTGAACGAGAGCCTCCTGCCTCTCAGAAGGCAGATGGCCCTCCCAGGGATGTTCCTAAGGAAAGATGGATGAGGAGTCAAGCCCGCATCCTTGTGATCGATGACGACCCTGATATGCGCTTCATCATGGTCCGAGCGCTAGAGAAATTAGGCTACCAAGTAGAGGCGGTGGAGAGTGGCTTGGCTGCCATCAAAGCCACCACTAATCAGAAATTCCACCTAGCCCTGGTAGATATAAAGATGCCGGGCATGGGAGGGTTGGAGACCATCAAAGCCATCCGCCAGATCAGCCCTCAGATGCCAATCCTAATAGTCACCGGTTCTCCCGATTGGCCCGACCCCCAACTCCGCGCCGCCACTCAAGGTTGCATCTATAAACCTTTCCGGCTGGAACAGTTGAGGTCAACGGTAGAGAAGATACTGGAAGGGCTACCCTAACCTCTTCCTAAGCACTCTAAGGTATTCCTCTTCCTCCGGGGTCAACTGGGCTCGCCCCAGGAGGTCAGGTCGCCGCTCCAGGGTGCGACGCAGAGCCTCCCTTCTCCTCCACCGCTCGATCTCGGCATGGTTTCCGGAGAGAAGGACCTCTGGCACGGGGTAGCCTCGATAGACCGGCGGGCGGGTGTATTGGGGGTATTCGAGGAGCCCCTCGGCGTAGGAGTCCTTCCTGGCCGCCCCTGGGTCGCCCAAGACACCGGGAAGGAGGCGCACTACTGCATCCACGATGACCGTGGCTGGTATCTCGCCCCCGGTGAGCACGTAATCCCCGATCGACACCTCCTCATCTACGAGGTGCTGGTGCACCCGCTCATCGACCCCTTCATACCTCCCACAGATGAGGAGTATGCGCTCCCGGGCGGCAAAATCCCAAGCCATCTCTTGGGTGAAGAGTCGCCCTTGAGGGGTGAGGAGGACCACCAAGGTGGAGGGACGGTCCGGGCCCAACACCGCCTCCACCGCCTCAAAGATGGGCTCCGGCTTCATGACCATCCCCCCTCCGCCCCCGTAGGGAGCATCGTCGGTCACCCGATGCTTCCCTAAGCCGTAGTGGCGAAGGTTATGGATGGCCACGATGACCAAGCCAGCCTCTATAGCCCGCCCCACTATGCTCTCCCGGAAGGGGCCCTCGAAGATCCCCGGAAAGAGGGTCAAAATATCGAAGCGCATATTTAATATTTTAGCATAGAGCCTCTGGTAGGACAAGAGCCTTGCTATACTATTTGTTTCGTGTTAAGATTGCCCCCGAGGAGGGCGAGATGGATTTCCGAGAGGCAGAAGAGAGTTTCCAGGAACTAAAGCGAAGATTGGATGAGGGGAGTATCAACCAGGAGGAATTCAGGGCTCAACTGGCCCAACTCCGAGTTCAGGATGGTCAAGGGCGCACCTGGATGATAGGGGTTCAATCTGGGAAGTGGTATTTCTACGACGGGAGCCGCTGGGTGCAATCCGAGCCACCGCGAGAAGCGGAGGTGAGGCCCCCCAAGCCACGCACAGAGGAAGAACCCCTCCCGGCGAGGGCCTCTTGGGGGCCGGAGGTCAGGCCACCCTCTCCACCACCTCCTTCCTCAAAGATGGCACCGAGCGGCCGGGATGATACCACTCGCCTGATAGTGGCGGCCTTGGTGGGGGTTGCCTTCCTTTGCTGCCTCTCTTTGGCCTCCCTGGGGATAGTGGAGTTCCTCCTCCCCGGAAGGCCAGTTACCTCCACCCTAAACGATCTCTTGGGGCGCGAGATCTCTCCCCTGGCCACCCTGACGCCAACCCCCGAGAGCACCACCGCTACACCGATGTCGACCCCCGCTATCAGCGCGCAGGAGTTGATGGCCCAAGGCGACCAATTGGTCTCCGCAGGTCAGTGGGAGGAGGCCTTGGTCGTATATAAACAAGCAGTGGAAATAGAACCGCAAAATTCACAAGCCCATCTTAAATTGGCACAGACCTACCTAGCCCTGGAGCGGTGCACAGAGGCCATCCCTGAGTTTCAACAGGCCCTCATGCTGGACCCTGAATTGGCCGAGGCCCAAGAGGGGCTTCAAGAGTGCGCCGGCCCTCCCCCTCCTCAAGTTACCTTCACCTCTTACAGCCGGGTAGATTTGGGCTTCACCATCCTCTACCCCTCCAGTTGGCTCCTGGACGATCAGGAGAGCCGAACTGTCTTCGCCGAGAGCGAGGAGGCCTTGGAATCTATGTCTGGGAACCTCTTCTTCATCGGTTCCCTTCCCTTGGCCCCAGAGAAGGCAGGGATGAGCGATGAGGAGGCTTTACAAGGGATAGTCCCGACCCTACCTCCCGGCACCGAACTTGGGGAGATATCCTCGGCTTCCGTGGGGGAGGAGGAATGGGCCGTTGCCTATGGGGAGATAAAGGGAGAGGTGGTCGCCGCTCCCATGAAGATGTACGCCGCGGCCAAGCTATGGCATTCCAGGGTTTACGCCTTCTGGGCTATGGCTCCCACCACTGTTTGGGAAGAAGAGGCTTGGCCCCTCTTTAAGGCCATGATCGAGACCATCAAGATAAAGGAAGTGGCGCCGGAGGCCACTCCCACCCCTCTACCGGCCACACCAACGCCCACCCCGGAGGTCGTCCCCACCCCCCCCCCCCCCCCCACCCCCCCCCCCCCCCCC
>CAYUAM010000213.1:0-3848 GCA_964442805.1 uncultured Anaerolineales bacterium
AAAAAGTTAGAGAGATGGTGGATCTGGGCATAAGAGGCATCGAGGTAGAACCGATTCCCTCTTCTTTGGGCGAAGGAGAGAGGGCGATATTAGTGAGCAACTACCCCTCGGTTTCAAAGACCCTATGGGCACTTTTGAAGGCGGGGTGCCGTCTCCCTGGGGAAGAATTTCGGTTGAAAGCGATTGCCAGGAAAGAGGTCAAGACGGAAGCAAACCCGTTGTTGAAAGCGCTCGGCATAGACAAATTCATCTTTCCAGCGGAGAAAGATGAGGTGGGGGCATACAAGTTGGAGCGTAGAACTTACATAGAAGTCCTAGCCTATCTTGACCAGCCAGGGCGCATCTTATGGCTTTCCCTCACCGGGAAGACCAGAGGCAATGGCCTTTTAGAGAGAGACCTGAGAACCGGGGCCGCGCTATTCTCTCTTTCCAAACGAGTCCCCATGGTACCGATGGGATTGGTCACCAGGGAGGAGGGGGGCAAATCAAAAGTGGTGAAAGTCAGATTCGGAGAAGCGGTGAATCCACCCGTGGTAGGGGAGATGACAGAGATTGAAAGGGGCGACTTCCTGCTGGACTTCTCAAGGTTGGCCATGTGCGAGGTAGCGGAATTGTTGCCCCTGGGGCAACGGGGCGATTTTGAAAACTTTGAAGAAAAAAAAGCGGAGGTTGAAAGAAGGTTAGAGGCGTATCAGGGTTGATGGCTCTTCTATCAGCGCCCTCAAGTCGCTCAGGAAGCGGGCTCCCTCCGCCCCATCTAACACCCGGTGGTCGAGGGTGAGGGTTAAACGGATGGTGGGCCGTGCCACGACCTGACCATCCTCCACCACCGGCCGCTCGGCGATCCGCCCTACGGCCAAGATGGCGCTTTGGGGAGGGTTGATGATGGCCCCAAATTCGTCCACCCCGAACATCCCCAGGTTGGTCAGGGTGAAGGTCCCGCCTTCCAGTTCCTCCAGGGTGAGTTTTCCCCTGGGCGCCTTATCTGCCAAGGCCTTTCTCTCCCGTGCTATCTGAGCCAGGTCTTTTTCCTGGGCCCCCTTTATCACCGGCACGATGAGCCCTTGCTCCGTGGCCATGGCCAAGCCCATATTTACCTCCTTGGCCACTCGGATCTTGCCCTCCTGCCAGGAGGCGTTGGCCAGGGGGTGTTGGAGCAGGACCTTAACCACTAGAGCGATGAGGAGGTCGGTGAAGGTGAGGTGCACCCCCGCTTTCTCCTCAACTATGGGCATCAGCCTCTCCCGCAACTCCACCAGTTTGGTGGCCTTGGCCTCCACGGTGAGGTAGAAATGGGGGGCGGAGGTGAAACTCTGAGCCATCCGCTCCCCGGCGATCCGTTGGATGGGCCCGGGGGTCACCAGTTCCTGGGAGGTCAAGAATTCCAGGACATCTTCCTCGGTTACCCTTCCTCCGGTGCCCCGGCCTCGAACCTGGGAGAGATCTACCTCTCTCTCTTGGGCTAGCCTCCTGGCTCGGGGACTGGCCTTTATACGCTCTTCTGTCACCTCGGAGGCCGGTTGTTGGGTGAAGCGCGAGACATCCTCGGCCAGGATGAGCCCCCCTTCCCCGGAGCCCTTAACTTGGGAGAGGTCAATCCCCCGATCCCGGGCCATCCTCCTGGCGGCGGGGGTGGCCCTTACGGTTTTAGCCGCCACGGTCGGCACAGGCGCGGCAACTGCCTTGGCCGGAGCCGCCACTGGCCACTCCTCCGGTGGCTCCTCCCCCGGCTCCAAGATGTAGCCTATCACCTGCACTACCGGCACCGTCTCCCCTTCGCGAGCCCATATCTTGCCCAGGGTCCCAGAGGCAGGGGCTTCTACCTCCATCACTACCTTATCTGTCTGCACCTCGAAGAGGACCTCACCCTTCCTCACCTCCTCCCCCTCGGCCTTCAGCCAGCGGACGATGGTCCCCTCTTCCATGGTTAGCCCCAGTTTGGGCATGATGATCTCTATCATGTAAGCCCACTCTCCCGACTATACGCAGATTCTATCACATAGGGCTCCATCTGCCAATGAGGGCCAAGCGTCCGGCTAACTCCTCGAGCGAGGGCTTTTGACGGAAGTAGAAGAGGTGAGTGGGGCAACGGCAATCGGAGGAGCCGAAGCCGAACCTCTCGGCATCTGAAGGCCGTTGGTACGATTTTACCATTGACCGGCCCTCTCCCCGGCATTACAATGGGGATGCCATGAGAGAAGGGGAAGAACTGGATCTGAGGGAGGCCCTCAGCGACTTGTTCCTGGACCTGCGAGAGGAGTTCCAGAGGGAGGTCACCGACCTGCGAGAAGTGATCGGCCCGCGCTTCCTCCATTGGGGACGGACCCTCTGGAGGGAGTTTCGCCGCCGGCCACTGCGACGGTCCGCTTCGGCCTTCTCCGTATTATTACCCCGTACTTCCGCCCAGTGGGCGGTCATCTTGGGGAACTGGGCGCTTCTCTTATTGGTCGGCCTCCTCTGGCTCAGCCATGGCTTGGGCGAGTCCGGTCCTCCCCTGATGGTAGGGACAGGGGCTACCCTCCTCGTCCTATACGCCTATCTGTACGACGTGGCCTGGCGGCGGCCGGTCCTCTTAGAGCGTCCCCCTCAGCCGCCCTTCATGCCCGTCCACAAGAGGAGTTGGTTAGGGCGGGGGGTGAGGCTTCGTAACCGCCTCGAGGTCATGTGGATGGCCATCCGTAACGAGTTCACCGGGGAGATATTCGTCCTTGGGCCCTACTGCCCTCGCTGTCGGCCTCGACAGAAACTGGTGACCCAGGAGAAGGCTGGACTACTGGGGTTGACCTGGTTCGGGCGATCCGTTTCCTATCAGTGGAGATGTCCCTCCTGTGGCCAGGCCTACCCTCGATCGGCGCAGGATGAGGAGAGGATAGCGGAGAGCATCCGCCAGGAGTTTGAGGGTGAGGAGTGGTGAGTGAGACTTATAATCGAGACGGAAGGCCTGACCAAGCGTTTCGATGGGGTTACCGCCGTGGCTGGCCTCTCCCTCCAGGTCTTGGAAGGGGAGGTCTGGGCGCTTTTGGGACCTAACGGCGCGGGAAAGACTACCACCGTGCGCCTTTTGGCTTCCCTCCTCCAGCCCACCGCCGGGCAGGCCAAAGTGGCCGGCCACGACGTGGTGAGGGAAGGTGAGGTAGTCCGCTCCATGGTCGGGCTCCTGACCGAATTCCCCGGCCTCTACCTTCGCATGAGCCTGGGCGATTACCTTCAGTTCTTCGGGGAGTTGTATGGCCTCTCCAAAGGGGAATCCAAGCGCCGAGGGGGGGAGTTGATGGAGCAATTCGGCTTGGCGGGGATGGAGGAGGCGCGATTGGCCACCTTCTCTAAGGGTCTGCGCCAGCGGGTGGCCCTCATGCGGGCCCTGATCCACGACCCTCGGATCCTCTTCCTGGATGAGCCCACCTCGGCCATGGACCCCCTGAGCGCCAAGATGGTGCGGGATTACATCCTCCGTTTGCGCTCCTCCCGGCGAACCATAATGCTCTGTACCCATAACCTGGCTGAGGCCGAAGCCCTGGCCGACCGCATAGCCATCATAAGAGAAGGGCGGATCATAGCCCTGGGGACTTTGGAGGAGCTGAGGCGAAGGTGGTTGGGGCCTCCCCTCATGGAGTTAAGGCTGGCTAGCCCTGTGGATGTCCTGGCCTCCCATCTTGGAGATTTGGTAGAGGTCGAGGAGCACGGCCCCACGTGGCTGAGGTATAGAACCCCTCGGCCGGAGGAGGTGAACCCCCTGCTTTTGCGACGCTTAGCCGAGATGGGGGCGGAGGTGGTGACCTTGAGCCAGGTGGCCCGGAGCCTGGAGGAGGTCTATCTGCGCTTGGTGGAGGGGCCGGATGGCTAACCTG
>CAYUAM010000214.1:0-3830 GCA_964442805.1 uncultured Anaerolineales bacterium
ATGATGGCGTGATAAGTTGACAGTCCCATCACCGCGATTCCAAGAGCCAGAAGGTATCTCCTCTTTTTCGAAGTCGCGAATTTCAGCATCAAGAGGAGTGTTGGGGGCAGAAGCACCAGCCAGACGGTGACCTTGTTTTCCGCTATCCTGGAGAAGAACTCCCATCGTGGGAAGTCCCAACCCAGGTAGTAGACGAGTTGAAGCCCGGTGGCAAAGAGGGCGTAGTTCCTATTTCCGAGCACCCCTTTAGCCAAGCCGTAGAAGGCCAGGATGGAAAGGATGGCCAGGAGCGGGGGCAAATATCTTCCCAACATAAGTATAGGGTCACAACCCGATAGTCTTGAGAGAAAGGTAAGGTGTAGGAGGGATGGGTCGAGGCCTTCCCTGGGTGGAACATAATCCGTCCCCAGGAAGGGCTCATAGGGTACTAATCTGCCGAAGTCGAGATATTGTCGAATGTAGGCCAGGAAGACGAGGTTGTCTTTAGCGCGCGTGGCATAGGGGACCAGAGAGATTACAACCGCGAGAATCACCGCCAATACGACCGCTAGAGGAAGGTTGATATCTCTAACGAACTCACGCCATCGCTGTCTCAAGCCTATGCCTGGATTTTTCGACAGCCTCCAAATGTAGAGCAGAGACAGGGCCAAACAGATGGCTAGAAAGAGGCCGATATATAGATCCAAAGCCATCCCCGTAAGTAAAGCGATCACCGCGGGAATAGCCATGAGGCCAAGGCTCAGAGGAAAGGCTATGGACAGCCGTTCGATGAGGTCCAGTTCGGAGGGGGGAAGTAGGAGGGTTGTCAGGAGGTATCCAGGATATATTAAGACGGCCAACGCTGCGCCAACGGCGAGGAGAGGCAGGCCGAAGGCACACCCCTTGGCCGCCACCAGGAGCGCAGCAGCGAGGAAGGCGAGGGCACCTAGTTTCGATGATCTAGGCATAACGCTTTTGAAAATATCGTTCTCCGCCTATACACCGAGAGTGGGGCATCGATGGAATGTGTGGTCACTTCCATAATACCTAATGAAAGGTTCTTGTCAACACGTGGAAGGAAATTATACGGACCTCGGTACCAGGTAAGGAAGAACCTCATCTTCTGGTATCATAGAGAAGCCATCCTCTTTACCCCAATTTTGACCAGCCTTGTATATACTACGATGATCTTTTCCTAATTTGGTATCACTGATGCACCTTTGCCTCATCCTCACCGTCGAGTACTGCAAGACTCGGCTGCCCGCGGTCTATCAGAGATTAATCCCCACTGCTGTGGCTGCCTATTTAGCATCATTGGCCTTCATATTGATTATACAAAGATGGTGAGCACCGTGTCCTCTGGATCCGCGAGCGGCTGAGGTCCTCGCCATGGCCAAACTACCGGGTGGTCCATCCTGGCATACTTGCCCTGTTGATGGTGCTCACGGATAGCGCGCCTGGGTGATTTCGGCGATGGCTACTTGGCCCTAGGGGAGGGGCCGGAAGCGAGAGGCCTATTAGCCAGGAAATGGCCTTGAGATAGTCCAGAGAATTGGAGGACCACGGCCTCTGACCGGTGTTCGACCAGGGGCTCTAACGTGCTCCTTCTCTCTGGACGGACAGCAGGCTCTAGAAGAAGTTGCTTTTCAAACGCTGGCCTGGCTGGCCGATACAAAGCCTTCACAGAGCCTCCTTTGTATCATGATTGTACTCTTTCAGGCTCCTTCAGCCTACACAGTGAGGGCATTGAAGCACAATGATGTGACCGCGTCAAACGCTGGGCGCGCGCCGGATCCTAGTTCATAATCGGTGGCCGAGGCATGACGTTGAGTAGAGCGATGACCTGTGCAACCTATCCTTCCTCTTGGTCGGTGTTCACAAGGGATTTTGGAGTTTCCTTTCCAGGCGAAAATCTTCTCACGTGCCATGGATGGAGCCAATACGGGTTGGACTCATCTTCGCCTCCCAGCCCCGCTCCCATTAGGCTCTGGCCGGGAGGACCCCGATGGAGTATCTTATAGAGTGCCACCCACGACTGACCTCCGCTTTCCATCTGTCTTACATGTTTCTGAACGAGTACAATTCCTTGACTTTCCTCTCTGCTTTTACTATAATTGACATAGCGAGAAGGTTAAGACCATCTGTTTTGCAAGGTTTAACCTGGTTATCCTTTAACAAAGTTGTACCTAAAGGCCCCTGTAGCTCAGTGGATGAGAGCAACTGCCTTCTAAGCAGTGGGTCGCAAGTTCGAATCTTGCCAGGGGTACCAGGGTTCTTATGGTGAGTGTAGCCTAGCGGTTAAGGCACCTGGTTGTGGCCCAGGAGACCGTGGGTTCGAATCCCACCACTCACCCCTTTTGTTTGTGCGGGCAAGCTCATAACAATAAAGCCCCGAAGAATTCCTCAGGGCTTTTTGCTACTCTTGCCTTGTGTCTTTACTCCCACCTAAAGAACCGCACCGAGAGGATCACCCCCACGATCAGCAAGCCGGCCAAGACGGCTAAGTTGAGCCCGTTATCCCCCCACTTTTTTCCCATCCATAGGTTACGCAGGAGTTCCGAGACGTAATAGAGGGGCATCCCTTTGGCTATCTTCTGCATGGTATCGGGCATGAGCGGCAGGGGGATGGAGGCCCCGGAGACGAACATCATGGGAAAGAAGAGGGTCATGCCCACGGCCTGAGCCACCCGGGCCGTGGGCGCCAGACTGGCCAAGAGGAAGCCGATGGCGAAGAAGGAGAGGGAGCCGTAGGTAAAGGCCAGAAAAAGGGATAATGGGTTGCCCCAAAAGCTCAGGTCGTAGACCAGCCGCGCCAGGACGATCATCAGAAACGACCCCACCAGAGTCATCCCATAGGCCACCACCAGTTGGGCGGCGATGATGGTGGTCGGTCGGAGGGGCGTGGCTCGCAAACGCCGAAGGACCCCCCTTTCCCTATAGTTGGCCATCCCTATCCCGATGGTGAAGAGGGCCGTGGTGGAGATCAACACCGCCACATAGCCCGGGACGGCGTAATCTATGGTGCCCACGCCACCGAACTGGGGTACCGGTTCGTTGCCCCAAATGCTGCCGAAGAAGAAGATATTCAAGGGCAGGAAGAGGAAGGTAAAGAAGAGGGTGATCCACTCCCTGAAGAAGAGTCTGACCTCCGTCAGCAACAGTTTGCTCCACCCTCTGAGGTTCATTCTCGCATCTCCTTCCCGGTGAGGGCCAAGAAGACGTCCTCCAAAGTGGGCTCCTCAGTATGCAGGTAGCGGGGCTTCCATCCCCCGGCCTCAGCGGCCTTGAGCAGAGCCACCAGCACCCCTATCTCTTTGGCCCGCACGGTGACCCTTTCGCCGGAGCGCTCCACCCCGACGACGCCGGGGATGACCTCCAGCGTTCCGGGCTCCAAGGGGCCCACCGGGGTGAAGATGATGCGGGTCTCCATCACCAGGTTCTCCACCAATACCTCCGGCCGGTCCAGGGCCACGATGCGGCCTTGGTCGATGATGAGCACCCGATTACAGAGCCGCTCCGCCTCCTCCATGTAATGGGTGGTCAAGAAGACGGTCTTGCCTCGCTCCCGCATCCCCCGCACCATATCCCACATGGCTCGGCGGGCCTGGGGGTCGAGGCCGGTGGTGAGTTCATCCAGGAAGACCACCTCTGGGTCGTTGACCAGGGCCAAGGCGATGGCTAACCGCTGCTTCTGTCCCCCGGAGAGGGTCTCGTAATAGGCCTTGGCCCGGTCGGCCAGGCCCAGTTGCTCCATGAGGGGTTCGAGGGATACTTTGTGCTCATAGAAACTGGAGAAGAGTTCCAGCGCCTCACGCACCCGTATGCGGTCCTGCAATGTTGTGGCCTGGAGT
>CAYUAM010000215.1:0-3811 GCA_964442805.1 uncultured Anaerolineales bacterium
TCGATCCCGCCCTCCCTCATTTGATCATAACCCACCGTGGACTAGGTTATTCTTGCTCCCTGGAGGACGTCGTGTGAAGGGTTAAGGCAACCCCGTTTCCTCCTTTTCCGGGCCAGGTTGGAAGCTCCGCGGCCATTGGTGCCGTCCTCTCCTCCAACTTGGCCCGGAGCATTTCTCTCTTTGACCATATTTTGACCATATTTTGACCTCCTTTGGACTTAGCCATGTTATATTTAAATTTAGTCAGCGTATTTCCCCAAATTCTTGTAAGGAGGAAAAGATGCCTTCTGATCTCGAGATCGCCCAGGCGGCGAAACTGAAGCCCATCCTGGAGGTCGCCGACTCCCTGGGGCTGGAGCCGGACGACCTGGACCTCTACGGCAAATACAAGGCCAAGGTCCACCTAGATGTCTTGGAGAATCTCAAGGATCGACCCAACGGCAAATATGTCGACGTCACCGCCATCACTCCCACTCCCTTGGGTGAAGGGAAGACGGTGACCACCATCGGGGTCAGTCAGGGGTTGGCCTACATCGGCAAAAAGGTCTTCACCTGCATCCGGCAACCCTCCCAGGGCCCTACCTTCGGCATCAAGGGGGGCGCGGCCGGAGGAGGCTACTCCCAAATCGTCCCCATGGAGGATTTCAACCTACATCTAACTGGTGACATCCACGCCGTGGGGGCGGCTCACAACCAGCTGGCCGCGGCCATCGACGCTCGCATATTGCACGAGGACCAACTCAGCGATGAGCAGTTAAGCAAGATGGGGTTGCGTCGTCTGAATATCGACCCCTACAGCATCACCTGGAACCGGGTAGTGGATGTCAACGACCGGGCCCTGCGTAACATAATCATAGGCTTAGGCACGAAAGACGATGGGAGGCCTCGTCAAAGCGGCTTCGACATCACCGTGGCCTCGGAGGTGATGGCCATCTTGGCCCTGACCACCGACCTATTCGACCTCCGGAAGAGGATAGGGCGGATCGTTTTCGGCACGGATAAGAGCGGTAACCCCGTCACCACCGAGGATTTGGGCATAGCGGGGGCCATGACCGTGCTCCTTAAAGAGGCCATCTTGCCCAACCTGATGCAGACCTTGGAACACACCCCAGCCTTCGTCCACGCTGGGCCCTTCGCCAACATCGCCCACGGCAACTCTTCCATCATCGCCGATAGGATCGGCTTGAAGTTAATGCACGATGGCTACCTGGTCACCGAATCGGGCTTCGGGGTCGATTGCGGCATGGAGAAGTTCTTCGACATCAAATGCCGCTACTCTGGGTTGATACCCAACTGTGTGGTCATAGTGGCCTCCATTCGCGCCCTAAAGATGCATGGCGGTGGTCCCCGAGTGGTGGCCGGCCGTCCCTTGGACCGGGCCTACACGGAGGAAAACCTGGAACTCCTGGAGAAGGGGCTGGGCAACCTGGAGGCCAATATCAAGATCGCCCTACAGTTCGGTATCCCGGTGGTGGTAGCGGTCAATATGTTCCCCACCGACACCAAAGCCGAGTTGAAGATGGTCAAGGAGGCGGCGGTGAAGTTCGGGGCCGAGGACGCGGCGGTAAGCGAGGTCTGGGCCAAGGGCGGAGAGGGAGGAGCCGAGTTGGCCGAGGCGGTGGTGGCGGCCTGCGAGAAGCCCTCTAACTTCCGTTTCCTCTACCCCCTGGATATCCCCATCAAGGAAAAGATCGAGACCCTCGCCACCAAGGTCTATGGAGCCGATGGGGTGGACTACTCCGCCGAGGCGGAGAGGAAGATAAAACTCTACACCAAGCAAGGCTACGACAAACTGCCCCTCAACATGGCTAAGACCCACCTCTCCCTCTCCCATGACCCTAACTGGAAGGGCGTGCCCAAGAACTACAACCTTCCCATCCGTGACATCAGGGCCTCGGTGGGGGCCGGCTTCCTCTACCCCCTCTGCGGGGAGATGAGGACCATGCCCGGGCTTCCCTCTCGGCCGGCCTTCATGGATGTGGATATCGACGAGACCGGGAAGACGGTGGGGCTCTTCTAGCGCCTTGGAGGAGGGAGCAACTCCTGCTCCCTCCTCGTTTGAGGTGAAATTGACCTTAATTATCCACTTTGACAAGGGGGCTCCCTTTGTGGCATAATTATAGTAGCCCCCTGTTGTGTCTCTTTGTGTATACCCCAGGAGTCATTTGAGGAGGTGAATCGATGGAGAGAGCCACCTTCGCCTTGCCTTCCATGTATGCCGATCACCATCTGGTGGCGGTAAAGAGAAGCCTGAGCGAACTGGAAGGGGTGGAAGAAGTGGAAGCCAGCAGCGCCTTCCGGGAGGTGAGGGTTTCCTATGACCCCAAGAAGGTATCGCCCTCGGCCCTAGAGGCGCGCCTCAAGGAGGCGGGCTACCCTCCCGGGGAGGAGAAGCCGCTGGAATTCCAGAGCAGGTCTGGCGATCCCGTTTGGAGATCTTCCCTTCGTTCCATCAAGACCCATCCTGCCGATTTGGAGATGTCCGGGGAGTTCAGAAGATATTAAAAGGAGATGTAGATGGCTGAGAATAGGAGCGTTGACCCAGCGGCCCTAGAGGTATTGAAGAGGGCCGAGGAGATGCACCTCTCCACCGCCTTCAGTCGGGCGGGGGAGATGAAGCCTTGTCCCATCGGGGCCGAGGGCCTTTGCTGTAAGAATTGCGCCATGGGCCCTTGCCGGTTGGTGAAGGAGGATCAGGTGGGGGTTTGCGGGGCCACCCGCGACACCGTCGCCGCCCGCAACCTGGCTCGGGCCATCGCCGCCGGGGCGGCGGCCCACTCCGACCACGGGAGGGATATGGCCTTCGCCCTCATCGCCGTGGCCAAGGGGGAGGCCCCCGACTATAAGATCAAGGACGTGGGTAAACTCTTGGCTGTGGCCCAGGACCTGGGGGTGAAGACGGAGGGCCGCTCCGTGGAGGAGATAGCCTTGGAGGTGGGGGAGATAGCGCTGGCCGAGTTCGGAAAGCAGCGAGGGGAGGTGATTTACCTCGCTCGGGCTCCCAAACGACGTCAGGAGATATGGCATAAATTGAGCCTGGCCCCTCGGGGGATAGATCGGGAGATAGTGGATATCCTCCATCGTACCCACATGGGCGATGACCAAGATGCGGAGCATATCTTGATGCAGGCCATGCGCTGTGCCATGGGCGATGGTTGGGCCGGCTCCATGCTGGCCACCGATATCTCCGACATCCTCTTCGGCACCCCCAGCCCCCTGGTGACCAAGGTGAATTTGGGCGTACTGAAGAAGGATGAGGTCAATGTGGTGGTCCACGGCCACGAACCCACCCTCTCCATGGCCATAGTTGATGCCATCCGTGACCCCGAACTGGTCGCCTACGCCAAGTCTAAGGGGGCCAAGGGGATAAATATAGCGGGAATCTGTTGCACTTCCAACGAGACCTTGATGCGTCAAGGGGTGCCCTCGGCGGGGAACTTTTTGAACCAGGAACTGGCCATCATCACCGGGGCGGTGGATGCCATGGTGGTGGATGTGCAATGTATCATGCAGGCCCTCTCCGACCTCTCCGACAAGTTCCACACCAAGTTGGTGACCACCTCGCCCAAGGTGAAGATCAAGGGGGCCACCCATATCGAGTTCGACGAGCATCGGGCCTATGAGATAGCCAAGGAGATCGTGCGGCTGGCCATCGACAACTTCCCCAATAGAGGGGAGGTCCATATCCCCAATAGCACCCACGACTTGGTGCCTGGTTTCTCCCACGAGTATATCCGCTACATGCAGGGCGGTTACTACCGCGCCTCCCTCCGGCCCCTGACCGATGCCATCATGGCCGGGCGGCTGCAGG
>CAYUAM010000216.1:0-3809 GCA_964442805.1 uncultured Anaerolineales bacterium
GCCGGCCACCCCTACCCCCTTGCCTCCTACGGCCACGCCTACTCCATTACCACCACCGGAGCCTCCGCTAGTGTGGGACCCTCGCATCGATGCGCTAAGGTGTGCCCAGCTGATCCGCGCCCAGGTTGCCTCAGGGCAAACCTATTGGAGACTCATAGAGGCTCAGTGGCTGTCGGTAGAAGAGTCGGGGAATCAGCCAAATATCTGGATAGAGCTCCTTGATGAGGGAGGGAATCGGGTGATCGGGCAAAGGGTATGTCAAGTATGGGCTGATGGCAGTCACTGCGAGGCAACCCATGATTTCCCCTCACCTGAGTATCCGCTGAGTTTTGTAATGGCTGCTGGGCTTGGTTCCTATAGCGTATTCGTGGAAGGGGTAAGTGATAGGGTGGAAGGTTTGGGTTTAGGAACACCAGAGGCACATAAGAAGCTTCACACCGGTTTCATTCTCGTGTTCCAGAGGGTGGTCAAACCTTAGTATTAAATAGTGCCAGAAAGGCTGTTGAAACGGCCCTGTCGCAGAAAAACACTCTTTCGTGTGTCGTTAGGACCATAAAAATTAAAAACTCAAATAAGGAGGTATCAATGAGCGAGAAGGTTACCTTAAGCGTGATAAAGGCTGACGTGGGCGGATACGTGGGCCACTCCTGCATTCATCCTAGCCTCCTAGAGGAGGCGGAGGGGCGCCTGGAGAGCGCTAAGAGGAAAGGCTTGCTGATCGATTTCCATGTGAGCCGAGTGGGGGATGACTTGGAGTTGATCATGACCCACCGTCGGGGGGTGGACGACGCCGAGATCCACGGATTGGCCTGGGAGACCTTTGAAGGTTGCGCCGCCATAGCCAAAGATATGAAACTATATGGCGCGGGCCAGGACCTCCTCTCCGATGCCTTCTCTGGCACGGTGAAGGGGATGGGGCCAGGGGTGGCGGAGATGGAGTTCGTGGAGAGGGAGTCGGAGCCCATCCTAATCTTCATGGCCGATAAGACCTCCGCGGGAGCCTGGAACCTGCCCTTGAGCAAGATGTTCGCCGACCCTTTCAACACCGCGGGGTTGGTCATCTCCACTTCCATGCACGACGGTTTCCGCTTCGAGGTACACGATGTACTGGAACACAAGAAGATTTTTTTCGATTGTCCGGAGGAACTTTATGACCTTTATGTCTTCATCGGAGCCCCAGGTCGGTACGCGGTGAAGGCAGTCTACCATAAGAGTAGCGGGGAGATAGGCGCCGTCTCCTCTACCCAGCGATTGAGCCTGATGGCCGGACGGTATGTGGGGAAGGACGACCCGGTCTGCGTCGTGCGCTGCCAGGGCCAATTCCCCGCCGTAGGGGAGGTCCTGGAGCCCTTCGCCATGCCCTACATCGTAGAGGGGTGGATGCGCGGCTCCCACCACGGGCCCCTCATGCCTGTGGCTTTGCGGGAGAGTAACCCCAGCCGTTTCGACGGGCCTCCCCGGGTGGTAGCCTTGGGTTTCCAATTGGCCAACGGCCTCCTCTGCGGCCCTAGGGACATGTTCGATGACCCCGGTTACGATGAGGCTCGCCATCTGTGCAACATCGTCGCCGACTACTTCCGCCGTCACGGCCCCTTCGAGCCCCATCGCCTCCCTTTGGATGAGATGGAATACACCACCATGCCCCAGGTGATGAAAAGGTTGGAGGGCCGTTTCGAAGCCCTAGAGGGATAAGCGGCCAAGTAGCGCATATCTGGGGACGGGGATGATCCCCGTCCCCTTTCTGCAGAAGGGAGCCGTCGGTGCCCAGATTCGCTAAGTTGGCGGTCACCCTCCTGGGGCTGTTTTTGGTCCTTCTAGGGTTTGGTTGCAGCGGCGTCTACTTGCTCTCCCCCCTCGGCCACCGCGGCCGAGACTTGATGCAGTTAACCTTGGTCAGGCCTCCGGCCCAAAAACACGGGGTGAAAGAAGCGGCGAAATGAGCCAGCCTGACCTCTCCCCTTTCTTCTTCCCTGGAAACCATGTCGGCTGCCTCTTAATTCACGGCCTCTCCAACACCCCCTACGAGATGCGGGGGATGGGCCAATACCTGGCGGAAAAGGGGTTGACCGTTTTGGGGGTGCGCTTGGCCGGCCACGGTACTACTCCTGAGGAGATGGCCCAGACCACCTGGCGCCACTGGGTGGCCTCTGCCCTGGCCGGCCTGGAGGAACTGAGGAGGGGGTGCTCCCGCCTCTTCTTGGTGGGGGCCTCGGGAGGGGGGCTGATCAGCCTTTACTTGGCCCTCCACCAGACCGTGGATGGGGCGGTGGTCATCTCCACCCCGGTCTACTTGGACGATTGGAGGCTGCTTTTCCTCCCCTTATTGCGCTACTTTGTGCCCTGGTATCGGGACCCCCTTTGCGACCTGACCGATCCGGGGGCCTGGGCCCGCTACTACGCCCCTCCTGCCTCCTACGAGAGGAAGCCGGTATCCTCTTTGCCCAGTTTCAGGGAGTTACAAGGTTTGGTGAAAAAGGGCCTGAAGAGGATCGCCGTCCCTATACTCCTCATCTACGGCGCTCGCGACCGCATGGTCCCCCTGGGCAACGCCCGCTATATCTATGAGAACCTCGGTTCGACGGACAAGGAGTTGATTTGGCTCCCCAACTCCGGCCACGGCTTGGTGGTGGACAGCGAGAAAAAGGAAGCCTGGGCCAAGATCTATGAATTCATAGATGATCATCGGTAGAGGAGGAAAAGGATGAGGAGGATGCGGCCCCTAGATTATCTTAACATCAACCTCTATTGGGTTGCCTTATCCTACTTCGCCAACAGCATGGGCACCCTCATTCAGCCGGTCCTGGTGGCCGGCTTGGTCTCGGAGGCGGTTAAGGGGACGGCCTTGGGGGTGATGAACGCCCTGGGCCTGGTGGTGGCCATCATCGTCCAACCGGTGATGGGGGCAGTGAGCGACCGTTCCACCTCCCGCTGGGGCCGCCGTCGTCCCTATATGCTCCTCGGCACCGGCCTGGACCTGGCCTTTTTGATCATGATCGGGTTAGCCGGCAACTATTGGGTGCTATTCGCCGGGGTACTCCTGGTGCAGTTCGCCTCCAACACTGCCCATGGCCCCTTGCAGGGGTTGATCCCCGACCTGGCCCCGGAGGAGAAGCGGGGCAAGGTAGTGGGGGTGAAGCAGGTCCTGGAGATATTGGGCATGGTGGGAGGCTATATGGCCACCGGCTACCTTTTGGCCCAGGGGGAGACCTGGCTGGCCATAGGGGTCATTATGGCCCTTCTGATCCTCATGGTCCTCCTCACCACCTTCTTGGTGCACGAGGAGCCTTTGAAGGAGGCCCCTGCCGAGCCCATCTGGGGCTACCTCCTGCGCACCTTCAAAGTGGACGTCAGGCAATACCCCGACTTCGCCTGGTGGGTGGTCTCTCGACTCTTCATCCTTTTGGGGATGAACCTGGTGCGGAATTATGCGGTTTATTACCTGGGGTATCTGCGAGGGTTGACCGAGGCCGAAGCGGCGGGCTGGGCGGGCTCCCTCATGGCCGTGATCGCGGTGGGCATCGTGCTGGTCTCCTACCCGGCCGGCCACCTCACCGACCGGGTGGGCCGCAAGCCCCTCAACCTCCTCTCCGGGCTTTTGGGGGCCTTTGGCGCTTTCCTCTTCCTCTTCGCCACCGGCCGGACCATCGCCACCGTGGCCGGGATGGAGGTGATCGATATTTTGGGTTACGGGGCGGTAGTGGGCCTCTCGGCGGGGGTATTTTTGAGCGCCAACTGGGTCTGGGCCACCGACCTGGTACCCAGGGATGAGGCCGGGCGGTATCTGGGCCTCTCCAACCTGGCCACGGCGG
>CAYUAM010000217.1:0-3796 GCA_964442805.1 uncultured Anaerolineales bacterium
AGCCAGGGGGCTCTCTTCAAGGGTTCCCCCATGGTGCCATCCTGCACCGCACAGCGTATATACATACGCCAGTATGTCTCCGTCCCTATATCTTCCCGCACCAACTCCAACTGCTGCTCCCCCTCCCCGTTCAACAACTCGAAGGTTAGATCTATGGCCCTCCCGGTCTTGTGCCAACTGAAATAGCCATACCTGGTCCTCCCATGGACGTCGATGGGGCGAAAGGCGTCGCTCAACCTCCCCAGGTAGTCCCAGCCCGTCTGGGCCGCCACCTCCTGCAGGAGGGCCAAGAAGGATTGGGCTGTCCGCTCCTCCAATTGGAAGGGGCCCACCTCCACCCCCTCCAGGGTGGCCAGATGATAGGGGGGCTCGCCGGTGAGGGAGGAAGGGGATTGAAAGGTGGGCCTGGAGGTAGGGATGGCCTCCCCAGCCCACTGGGCCACCTCCACCGAGGAGGCCACCTCCGGGCTGGCCTCATCGGCCCAACCCGCCGCCAGGGGGTGAACCTCCCCAGTATCTAGATCCAGGGAGACCAGATCGTAGTGGCCGTAGCGATATTCGTGATAGACCTCGAAGGGCTCACCCTTATCATAAGAGGCGAAGACCACCTCTCGGCCATCAGAGGACCAAACAGGGGCCGTATCAGGGACGTCGTTTTGGATTAGCCTCCGTTGATTGCTGCCATCGGCGTCCATAAGATATATCTCGGCGTTGCCGTCCCGCCAGGAGACGAAGGCCAGGCTCCGGCCGTCGGGGGACCAGGCCGGATATTCGTCGTCCCCTGCGTTCCGGGTGAGGTTCTTCAAGTTGCCACCTTGGGCATCCATCAAGTAGATCTCCTTGTCCCCATCGCGCCAGGTGGCGAAGGCTATCCATCGTCCGTCGGGGGACCAGGCCGGGGCATAATCTCCGGCCAGGTCGTCGGTCAGCCTCTGGAGGGCTCCGCTGGATAGATCATAGGTATAGATCTCCAGATTCCCGTCGCGATATGATTCGAAGGCCAGATGTCGGCCATCGGGGGACCAGGCTGGGGCACCGTCATAAGCCAGATGGTCGGTGACCCGTCTAGCCTCCCCATTATCCAACCCTATTATGTAGATCTCCCAGTTGCCCTCTCGATGAGACTCGAAGGCCAGCCACCTACCGTCGGGGGAGAGGGCCGGGCTCCTATCATCGGCCGGATGGGCGGTGAGGTTGAAGGTTATCCCCTCCCTTTGAAGGTATATCTCCCAGTCGCCCCCCTGGTTGGATTGAAAGACTAGAACCTTGGACTCCTCCGAAGCGGTGGGGGTAGGAGGGGGCGGGGTGGGGGAGGGCGTTGAAGCAGACCAAGGGGTAGGCACCACCGAAGGGGCTAAGGTGGGCGGAGAGTTGACCAGCCCAGAGCAAGCAACGAGGAGAAATAGGAGGCCCAGTGATATAAAATGACGGATCAAGGAGGCCATCTCAAGGGCTCATGTTGAAGAAATTATAGGTGGCTTGGGAGAGGTCGATGAAGAGGGGTTGCGCCCCCAAGCCTAGCCAATCCACATCGGCATAGACGAAGATGACGATGACGAAATCCCCTCCGGGAGAATAGACCAACCCCGCATCGGCTATAGTATCGTTGGGTTCATTCGGGCCGCCGGTATAGCCGTGTTTGTGAGCAACCCGCGTCCCCTCCGGCAAACCAGCGACTATCCAGAGGTCCACCGGATTCTCCTCCAATATAGTCAGGATCTCCTGGCAGCCTTGGGGGGTTATCTTGCCAGGATAGGTCTCCAAGAGGGGCCCACCACCGTAGCCACAGAAATAGATCATCTCCAGGAGGGCTCCCATATCGTGGGGGGAGGTCTGGATCACCGGGTCGGGGTTAGTATACTGCCCCATGGGCCTCGAAGGTATTCGAAGAGCAGGGGAGGCCAGCCCCTTCACTGCCCCTTCGGTCTCTATCCGGTAGGGGGTCCGGATGAAGGTCTTGGTCAACCCCAAGGCGGCCATGGCCTCAGTAGTTAGACGGGCCCCTTGGGTGGCGCTCCCATCACCGATCAGTTCTAGGAGGAGGTTGGCCCAGAAGTTGCTGCCCACCGGGTCGGTCATCACCTTATGCACCCACTCTTTGGCCTGGGGGTCGGGCTCCTGCCCGGCGAAATGGAGGTAGGTCTCCAGGAGGATAGTGACCTTGACTACGCTCATCCCCGAATAACTAACCTGGGAGTTTATCTCCAGCCTCTTCCCAGTGGCCAAATCGGAGACGAAGAAGCCCACTACCCCCTCGAACTCCCCGATGCGCTCCTCCGCCACCCCCCGCAATAGTTCCAGGCTCGGCCTGGGCGGCTCCTCCACCTCCACCACCAGATCCACCTGGCGCTGGTCGAAGGAGGTCAAGGCTTGGGCCACTATGGGCAGAGAGAGGTCAAGGTTGAGTTTTCGCCCCGCCTGGCCGGGGTAGAAGGAGAGGGTGCCAGGGATGGCCCGCGCCTCTTGGAGAGGCCGGTCCCTCTCCTGAGCCACCTGGGCCAGGAACTCTTGCAGCGCCCCCTCGTCGAAGCCGGTGCGAAGGGGCAAGTCTACCTCCAGCCGCTGGGGACCTTGAAGGAGGACCTCCAGGAAATCCTCCGGGGACTCCTCCTTCAGGCTCAAGGCCTCCCTCACCATCCCCTCCGCATCAACCCAGAAGCCGATATCGGCCGGCATCAAGGGGATGGTCTCCTCACCGTAGCGCACTCGCAAAGGTTTAGAGAGGGGGGCCACTACCCATTCTTCCAGGGTGCGCCGGGCCTCCTCTTCCCTTAGCCCCCCCAGGTCGATGCCCCCCGCCTTGACCCCAGGGCGGATGGCCTCCTGATAGGTGCGGTATTGGACGAATCGGAAGGCCAGGAACCCTCCCCCTATCAGGAGCAATAATATCGCCGGCACCAAAATAAGCCGAACTTTGCCCATCGCGTCCTATTATAAACTATTGGAAGATTTGAGCCAGCCAGCGTTGGACCTCCACCGGGCGGAGGTATTGGCCTAGATAGCCCTCCCCCACCCGGATCTCCAGGTGTAGGTGGACCCCCACCTGGGGGCCATCTAGAGCTTGGGGGGTGCCCGAGTTGCCCGCGTAGGCGATGAGGGCACCCTGTTTCACCTCCTGGCCCACAGTCAACCCCTCGGCCAGGCGCTCCAGGTGGCAGTAGCGGGTCACTATCCCTTCTCCGTGGTCGATCCAGACCTGGCGGCCTCGCAGCCTATCCAAGAGATCGGGGGGGGTATAGTGGGCCTCCAGGGCCCGAGACAACATCTCCTCCATCTCTTCCTCGGTGGGGTTCACATACTCTTGGTCCGCCCTGACCACTACCCCGTCGGCCACGGCCAGAAGGGGGGTGTCCGTAGTCACCGCCCCATCTTTGGTCATATAGAAATCGATACCCTCGTGGACACCATAGCGATAAGACCGCGGAGCGCCGGGTAGACGAAAGGACGTCTCAGGGAGCGAGCCCCCCTCGATGGGGAGGATGAAGGGCGGCAAGGCCTCCAATATGGCCGGGTCGTGGGGTTGAAGCGGCCATTGAGGCCCTGTAACCACCGACCTCGAGGCCGTGCGACCAGGGTATATATAGAGGCCATCTCTGCTGGCGATATAGAGCCGTCCCCCTTGGACGAAAAAGGCCCTGATTTGGCCCCCATCGCTGAGGCGGTACTCCCGTATCTCCTCCATGCTATCCTTATCCAGGACGACCAAGCGACGGTAGCCATCTATGAGATAAATGTACCTTTCGTCCACGGAGAGGAGGCATGGTTCGAGGATGCCCTCCAACTGGACTTCTTTCAC
>CAYUAM010000218.1:0-3749 GCA_964442805.1 uncultured Anaerolineales bacterium
CCAGGTGTGGCTTTAGGAGAGGCGGTGGGCTGGGTAGGGTGTCTGGGGAGCGGCTGTGGCTATGGCCTGCCCGCCCGCGGCCCCTGGGCCTACGAACTCCCCGATATCTACGGTATAGTGGTCCCCCGCTTCCCCACTCAGGCCCTAGCCAGTTTGGTCAGCGGCCTGATCTTCGCCCTGCTCATCTTCCTGCTATGGAGGTATCACCCCCGCCTGGTTCCCGGCTCCCTGGCCTCGCTTTACCTCTTCCTGAGCGCCTTAGGCCATTTCCTGGTGGAGTTCACCAGAGGCGATGAGACCCTCTACCTGGGCCTCCTGCGGTGGAGCCAATGGGCCGAGGCGGGGGAAATCATACTGGCCCTATCCATATTGGCCTATCTTTGGAAGTTAGGCCGGAGAAGGCGGGTTAGGGAGACACCCTAACTAGACTATCTCCGCCTTGGCCCCGACCTCTTCCAATTTGGCCTTGGCCGCCTGTGCAGCCTCCTTGGTCGCCTTCTGCAGGACCGGCTGCGGTGCGCCCTCCACCAACTCCTTTGACTCCCTCAACCCCAGGGAGGTCAATTCCCGCACCACTTTTATCACTTGGATCTTTTGTGCCCCTACCTCCTTGAGGAGGACATCGAACTCCGTCTTCTCCTCCTCGGCGGGGGCGGGAGCGGCAGCGGCCGGTGCGGCTACAGCGGGAGCCGCCATCACCGGAGCGGCGGCGGTAACCCCGAATTCCGCCTCCAGGGCCTTCACCAGTTGGGAGACCTGGAGAACGTTCATCTTCCTCACCGTTTCTATGACCAGTTGCACCGGATCCGTAGCCGGGGCGGCCTCCTTCTTGACCTTCTTCCCTGCCTTACTCTCTTTCTTCTCAGCCATTTTCATAACCTCCTATAATCAGGCTTCTAACTGCTTCCTTCTGGCTTCCAGGATGTAGGCCAGTTCCCTCAAGGGAGCGGACAGGACATGGACCAGGTTGGCTAGGGGAGCGCGGAGCAGGCCCATCATCTGGGCCACCAGGACCTCCCGGGAGGGTAAGGTCACTAGGGCCTCTATCTCCTTGGCCTCGCATATCTGGTAGCCTATCATCCCCCCTCGTATGGAGAGGAGTTTGTTCTTTTCGGCGTAATCGAACAGGATCTTGGCTGGCTCCACGGGGTTGCCATAGCAGAAGCCTATGGCCGTGGGGCCATCGAACAGGGGTGGGTGATAGGGCAGGCCGGCCCTCTCAATGGCCAATTTGACCATGCGATTTTTCACCACGTGGTAGCCACAGGACTCCTCTTCCAACCTATTGCGGAGGCTCATCAACTCGCTGACCTTGAGCCCGCGATAGTCGGTCATGATGAGGGCCTGACTGCGAGACAACTTCTCCTCCAGGTCGGCGACGATTTGCCTCTTCTTCTCCTTAGATATAGCCAAGGCTTCCTCCTTTCAAAGAAAAAGTCCCCATGCCGAAGGCATAGAGACTCCCTTTCATCTCCTTGCCTCGGCAGGCCTAGATTAAGCGCTGAGCGCGCCTGCTGTCTTAGGCGAATAATTATTAGGCCGCCGTTAGGGTTAAAGCCTGGGATAGATCTACCTTCACCCCTGGTCCCATGGTGGAGGTGAGGACTATCTTCTTGATATATTGCCCCTTGGCGCCAGGTGGTTTCGCCTTACTTACTGCCTCCACTAGGGTGGCCAAGTTCTCCAAGAGGGCCTCGGTGGGGAAGGAGGCCTTCCCGATGGGAACGTGGAGGTTGGCGGTCTTATCGACTTTGAACTCCACCCTCCCTAGGCGGAACTCCCTGATGATGCGAGGGAGATCCTCGGGGGGCACCACCGTCCCCGCCTTAGGGCTAGGCATGAGCCCCCTGGGCCCCAGGATCTTCCCCATCCTTCCCACCTTCCCCATCATCTGGGGGGTGGCGATGGTCACATCGAAATCGAGCCAGCCCTCCTTGATCTTCTCCAGGAGTTCATCCCCCCCCACGTAGTCGGCCCCGGCCTCTTGGGCTATCTTCTCCGCCTCCCCTTCGGCGAAGACCAGGATGCGGAGTTTCTTCCCCGTGCCATGGGGGAGGGTAATCACCCCTCTCACCTGCTGGTCGGCGTGGCGAGGGTCCACCCCCATGCGCATATGGGTTTCCACCGTGGCGTCGAACTTGGCGGAAGAGGTCTTTTTCACCAGTTCCAGGGCCTCCAGCGGGGAATAGGCTATAGTTCGATCCACCTCCTTGGTGGCCTCTAAATATTTCTTTCCGTGTTTAACCAACTCTCACTCCTCGATCTTGATCCCCATGCTGCGGGCGGTGCCCTCGATTATCCTTTCCGCCCCAGCTAGGTCTTTGGCGTTGAGGTCCTTCATCTTCAGTTGGGCGATCTCCCGGATCTGTTGGCGGGTGACGGTAGCCACTATCTCTCGGGGGGTATCCGAGGAGCCCTTCTCTATGCCCGCTGCTTTCTTGAGGAGGTCGCTGGCCGGGGGAGTCTTGGTGACGAAGGCGAAGGAGCGATCTTGATAGATGGTGATCTCCACGGGGATGGTATTCCCCGCTTGCTGAGCCGTACGGACGTTGAATTCTTTACAGAAGGCCATGATATTCACCCCATGGGGGCCCAAGGCTGTGCCTACCGGAGGGGCAGGGCTAGCCTGTCCCGCCGGGACATGGAGTTTGACCACGGCCAACACCTTTCTGGCCATCTTTACCCTTTCTCCACCTGCAATAAATCGAGTTCCACCGGAGTCTCTCGGCCGAAGAAGGAGAGCAACACCTTCACCTTGCCCCTCTCCGGGTTTATCTCGTCCACGGTGCCCAAGAAGTCAGCGAAGGGGCCATCGGTGATCCTCACCGTCTCCCCCACCCGGAAACCGACCCTTATCCGGGGGGTCTCGGCCTCCATGCGCTTGAGGATCTTATCCACCTCCTCTTGGCGAAGGGGGGTGGGCCTGTTGCCTGAACCCACGAAACCGGTGACCCCTGGGGTGTTGCGCACCACGTACCAGGAATCATCGGTCATGAGCATCTGGACCAGGATGTAACCGGGGAAGATCCTCTTCTCCACGGTGCGCCGTTTGCCGTCGCGGAGTTCCACCTCCTCCTCGGTGGGGAGGACGACCTGGAATATGTAGTCCTGCATATCCATCGACTCGATGCGGCTCTCCAGGTTCTTTTTCACCTTGCCCTCATACCCGGAGTAACAATGGACCACATACCAGGCGGTGCCCTCTGGCAAGGCTCTTTCCTCGACCTCCCCTTCGGCCTCCTCTTCAATTTGAGGTTTGACCTCTGTCTCTTCCATCTTCCATACCACTATTTGAAAAGTAAGGCGAATAGTTTAGAAAATATATAGTCTACCAGCCCTAACGAGACGGCCATGGTCAGGGTAACGGCGATGACGATGACCGTTAGGTTGACGGCTTCCCGTCGGGAGGGCCAAACCACCTTCTTCAGTTCGGAGCGTGTCTCCCGCAGGAACTTGCTTATCAGGTTCTCCCTTTTCTCCTTGGCCATGCCTCCTGCTCCACTAAAGCCCTTAGGTCACTTGGTCTCCCGATGAAGGGTATGGACGCGGCAACGGGGGCAATATTTGCGTAGTTCCAAACGATCCGGGTCGTTTTTCTTATTTTTGGTAGTGGTATAGTTTCGTTCCTGACACTCGGTGCAGGCTAAGGTAACTACGGCTCTTGCCGCCTTTTTAGCCATGGTTCTCAGTTCACTCCAATATCTTGGTGATGACCCCGGCGCCCACGGTTCGCCCCCCCTCCCGGAGGG
>CAYUAM010000219.1:0-3698 GCA_964442805.1 uncultured Anaerolineales bacterium
GGGTAGGCCCCTCGGTCTTTCCATAAAGTAATGGCCCGCTTTAGTTCGTTGGCCTCGGAGGGGCTGAGGTTGGGGCGGAAACTCTCCACGCCACCGGGGTCCTTAGTGAACTGGACCACCTCGATCTCCATGAGGTTGGGCCGGCCAGTGGTAGCCACCACCACCGAGCGGGAGAAGGGGATAGGGATGTAGGAGATGTTGCCGCCGTTGCCGGTGCCGTAGTGGCGCACTAGTGGAGTCATGAAGGGCCAGACATCGCCGCGAAAGAACTCTGTCGCCGGCATATCTAGGCGCGGGGTGGCCTCGTCGTCGAAATAGAAGCGGATATTCCCCACCTCGTGAAAGAAGCCCCACTCCGTGGCCTCGGGGCTTTTGGGGTCCTCCCCTTCTTTCAGGTTCCAATCGTGCTCGCGGTGGGTGAAATAGAGGCGAGAGATGTAGCCTGGCCCCTCGGTGCGGGGGAGGATGACATACTCCTTCTGCCCATCGTAGCCGGTGCGGATCTGGAACCCTCGGGCCACGAACCATTCGTCGCTGTTGAAATAGTCCCAGTAGTGTTCCAGGTTGGTGGTATCCTGGCTCGACCTTTGTAAGATGATGGCATCGGTGGGCTCGGGCAGGGCCGATAGGTCGGCTAGGCGGCGCAAGAGTTGGCACATCATCGTCGAACAGCCTGACGGCGGAGAAGGGGGTAGTGGCGTGGCCGTAGGCGTGGGGGAAGATTCCCCGGGGTTGGAAGCGGGAGCCGGCTCCGTGGGCGTGGGAGGCGAGATGGGCGCGGTAGACGTCGGTGTGGGCGAAGGGGGTAAGGGTGTAGCGGTCGGGGTAGGGGTGGGCAGTGGGCTGGGAGTAGGGGGCTCAGCCGTAGGGGTGGAGGCCTCCCTCACAGTCGGAGTAGCCAAGGCCAGGAGGGTAGGGACGGCCGTAGGAGTGGCGATATCTTTATGAACGGGCAGGGCGGGGAAGAGGAGCAAGCCGGCCAGGGAGCCGGCAAATAAGAAGGCCATCAGGAGGGTTGCCCCTCTCCTATGATCGAGCCAAATATTCATTGATATCCGCTCATAAAAGGTGTGGAGCAAGGTTCATCCTGCTCCACACCGCCGGGGTCAATCCTGGCCCTTACTTGGGCATAGCGGCTAAACTATAGTAAACGGGCCGCGGAGTCGGAGTTCCGTCTGGGCGAATGATGCCGAACTCCGGCTTCCCATCGGAGAGGTCAGTGAGGCCATAGTTTAGATTCCACAGGAACATGACCCCCATGTAGCCGCTCTGCTTGCCGATCTGATAAGCCTTAACCGTCCAGTTGGCTTGTTCTTCCTCCGTGTTGTCTACGGCGTAAGGGCATCCGTTCCAATTCATGCAAGGAGGTATATTTTGAGAAGAGGCCCAGCCGAACTCAGTGGCCCAGAGCCTCTTGTTGCCATCGCCGTATACGACCATGATATTGCGGTAGGTAGAGATGGTAGCCTGGAAGAACCAACTACGGTGGCCTTTAGCCCCGAAGGTAGCGGTGGGGTCACTGTAGGTTTGCCAGTCCACGTCCGGTGGGTTATTGTAGCCGCTGGGGTGGACCCCGATGGCGTCGGAGCAGTTCTTGAGGCCAGCTTGGTACATCTGCTCCAGGTAGAGGGCGTCATCTATGGCCTCGATACCATCGTTCCAGCCCGTGGGGGTAGGGGCTCCTGAGACCACTACGATACCGGGGTCAGCCGCATTGATGCTTCCATAGGCCCGACATAGGAGGTCCACATACTCCGAGGCGCTCAAAGGCCGACCGGTGTTCCACTCCCGGCGCAGGTTGGTCTCGTTCATCACCTCTATGGCTTGGACCCTGCCCTGGAAATGGCTGGCCAAAGCGCCCACGAAATCGGCGTAGAGGTTGAAATCATCGGGGGGACCGCCCATATCTTGGACGCTGCGAGACCACTTGGGGGAGTTGACCACGCTGAGCAAGATCTTTATCCCGGCATTGGAGAAGTCGTTAATAGCCTCCTCCAAGCCGTTGGCGTTCCAGTTGCGTTGTCCGCGTTCCGGTTCAATATCGGACCACCAGACCTGAAACTTCACCCAGCGGAAGCCCAACCCCTGGGTCCAGCCTATCAGTTGACCGCGATCGACGTAATAAGGATGGACCTGGATGCCGTAGTCGAAGCCCGTGCCAGCCACGCTGGGCGGCGGCGCTGGAGGCACCGGGGTAGGCGTGGGGGTAGTCGGCGGCTTGGGGGTGGGCGTAACCGCAGCAGAAGGGGTGGGAGTAGGGGTGGGCGGAAGGGGCGTAGGAGTGGGGGTGGGCTCCACTTGAGCCACGAGAAAAGCGCTCTCCTTCCCCGCGTATAGGGTGGTCTCTCCCCCGTCGTCGGAAAGGGCGTAAGAGATGATGTATTCCCCTTCTCCCGGCACCGTCCAGGAGAAGAGGCCGTCCAAAGGTGTGTTTTCCTCCTTCAATACTTCCCCTTGGGCGTCTTCCGCCCGCCAGAGGAGGACGAAATCGCTCTTCATATCGGGATTCACCAGTTCCGCATAATAGGCCAAGGCCTCCCATATCCTCAGGTCGTTGCCCTCTTCTAGGAGTCCATCCACCGTCACTCCCTGGAGGTTGAAAGCGCTGGCCAGCCTCAATTTGTGGGCCAGGCTTGGGGCGTTCTCCAGCCAGACGGTGTGTTCCCCCTGGCCATCACTATAGGCGAACCAGTAGGTCTGGGGGCCTTCCAGGTAGTTTATCCCCGACTCACGGAGGGAGGAGAGTTGGGCGGTGACGGTCTGGCCAGGCTTGGCCTCCTCGGCGGAGAGGGCGATCTCGGCGGAAAGGAGCCTCAGGGCCTCCTGGTAGGATAGTCGACTCTCTGCGTTATCCACCCGGTCATGAGAGTAGGCGGAGAAGGCCACCATGACCTTGCTCCGCTCTACCTCTCCCGTGGCATAGGCCAGGAGGGACTCCATCTGGCCGCCGGGAGCGTAGGCCTGGGGGTCTATAGGGGCCGAGAGTTGAAGGGTGTCCGCTACTTCTCCCAGGGCTTTCCAATCGTAGCCTCCCGTATCCCACCGATTCTCCGCTACCTGGGTCGGGAGGCCTACCCTTACGGTCAGGCTCTTGCCCTGGGCGTGAAGGGCCTCCGCCAGTTCGGTTACGAAAGCGGTGAATTCATCCCGCAGGGAGCCCTCTACCCCCGTGTAGTCAATCCCCATCCCGGCGTACCCTTTTCCCGTCACTAGATCCAAAATCTCCTGGATATGGTTCTGCCGGAGGTTTGAATCTACCAGGATGTTGTGGGTGAGTTCCTCCCGTACCACCCCGTCCTTGCGGTTCTCCAAGATGGGTATCAACTCCGCTTGCCCTAAAGCCGGGGGAACTATCTGGCCCCCCATGGTGGGCTCGCCGCTCACCCCATCGTTTTGGAGGAAGAGGCCGCGCACATAGGCCCTATCCACGATGTCGCTATGGCTTTCCCTAAGGTTCTCCTCCCCGCCCACTTCCAGGGCCACCAGGGGGGAGGGGGGCTTGGTCTGCATCACCGCCACCGCCTGGGGGAGGGAAGAGAGGGAGGATTCTATCAACTTGTCTTCAAAGACGATATTATGGGGGAGCCATCGCCAATCTTGGCCGTCCCAGCCGTATAGGTCCAAGGTGCTCCAGGGCTCGGCATCGTTGGGGATGGGCACGGTGAGAAGCGCCATTTTGGGCATCTCCCCGTGCAGTT
>CAYUAM010000220.1:0-3693 GCA_964442805.1 uncultured Anaerolineales bacterium
GCATAGGCCGAGGTGGCAAAGACGAAGAGGAACGAGTCCACCGCCAGCGACTTGAACGCCATCCCCTTCCACCCTTCGGCCTTCCTTCCCCCCTCCCAAAGGAGGCCCAAGGCTCCCCCTATCAGGAGAAAGAAGGCCGGCGAGGCCAAGAGGAGGTAGCGAGGGTGGAATTTGGGCCGCTGGTAGGAGATGAGAAATAGGAGGAGAAGGGGCAAGAGGAGGTAGAGGAGGAGGTAGAGGGCCTGCCAGCGAAGCGATAGGTCCTTTTCTCTAACGGCCTTCCTGGGCAAAAGCAGGATAGCCAGCCCCATCAAGGCCAGGGCAGCATAGACCAGGGATATGGGCTGGGCGGTGGCCTCCAATATGGTATGGCCGGTGCTGAAAAGGATAAGGCTCTTGCGCAAGGCCTCGGAGAGGACCAACTCCCCTCCCCAATAACTGACGTCGGCGGCGTAACGGCGCAGGACGAAGCCGCTCCAGGGGAGGTAGGCCAAAACCACCGCTCCTTGAGCGATTAGACCCTTTATCAATAACGACCGATCGCCCCTCCGGAGAGCCCAGGCCAAGAGGAAGAGGAAATGAAAGGCCAGGATGAAAAAGGCGTAGAAATGAGAGTAGACGGCCAGGCTGTTCACTACGACATACGCTATCCAAAGCGAGACGTTCTTCCTCTCCGTGGCCCGCAGCAGGAGGTAACTGGAGAGGAGGGAGAGGAAGGTCACCAAAGTGTACATCCTGGCCTCCTGGGAATACCAGAGGAAGGCGGGGGAGATGGCCACCATTAAGGCGGCCAGGAGGCCGGAGAGGCGGCCCATGAGCCTTTGGCCCAAGATGTAGATGAGGGGGACGGTGAGGAGGCCAAAAAGCAAGGATAGGAAACGCAAGGCGAACTCGCTATCCCCGAAGGGGCCCCGCCAAAAATGGAGGAGATAATAATATAGAGGAGGGTGGATATCCGAGGCGGTGCGTGCCGTTATCTCCCCCAGGCTCATGCGGGCCAGATAGACGCTGAACCCCTCATCATACCAGAGGCTCTGCCCCCCCAAGCGATAGAGGCGCAGGGCGAAAGCCAGGAAGGTCAAAACGAGCAAACACGCTTTCCCTCCCCGGCTAGACTCAACTTCGCTCCCATCCATGGTGTTTTTATGATACCACGAGGGGTGCCTTGCCGCAAAATATGGACTTTTATCCCAAATGGGATAAAATATTTACCATTATGCTCACCTATCAAGAGGCTTTGAACTTCATATACAGTTTCGTCGATCAGGAGAAGGCGCTGATCGCAGGGCCGAGCCGCTTCGACCTACAACGCATGGTGGCGCTCCTAGACCTCTTAGGGAATCCCCACCGCCGATATCAGGCCATCCACATCGCCGGCACCAAAGGCAAGGGCTCCACCGCGGCCATGATAGAGAGCATCCTGCGGGCCGGGGGTTACAAGACCGGCCTCTTCACCTCGCCCCACCTTCACACCTACCGGGAGCGGATCAGGGTGGCGGGGCGACCGATGAGGGAAGAAGAGATGATGGGCCAGGTGGAACGGCTCATCCCGGTGGCCAAGAAGGTGCCGGAACTGACCACCTTCGAGGTGACTACCGCCCTGGCCTTCTCCCACTTCGTGGACCAAAAGGTCGATTGGGCCATCTTGGAGGTAGGATTAGGAGGCCGCCTGGATGCCACCAATATCATCGACCCGGCGGTGACGGTCCTCACCTTCATCGGCTACGACCATACCGAGGTCTTGGGCCACCGGTTGGCGGAGATAGCCCGAGAGAAGGCCGGGATCATAAAAAGGGGGAGGCCCGTAATCTCCGCCCCTCAAAGGCCCACCGCCCTGAGGGCCATAAAGAAGGCCTGCCAGGAGAGGGGGGCCCCTTTGACCCTGGTTGGCGAGGAATGGAGTTGGGAGAGGCAAGGTTTCGACCTGGAGGGCCAAGGCCTCAGCCTCAGAAGGGATTCAAAGGACCTCTATCCCCATCTGTGGATACCGTTCCTGGGGCTTCACCAACTGACCAACGCGGCCACGGCCGTGGCGACGATAGAGAAATTGAAGGAAGGGGGCCTATCTCTGCTTCGGGGGAGCGTGGAGGAGGGGCTGAGGAGGGCTTCCTGGCCCGGCCGGCTGGAGGTGCTGGGGCGCAAGCCCCTCCTGGTCATGGATGGGGCCCATAATGTGGACTCGGCTCGGGCTTTGGCTCAAGCCCTGTCCGAATATTTCTCCTATAAGAGCCTCATCTTCGTTTTGGGCTTCTCCCTGGACAAAGATATAAGGGGGATGCTCCGCCAACTCCTCCCCCTGGCCCAGGAGGTGATGGTGACCAAATCCCAACACCCTCGCGCCGTGGAACCGGAGCGCCTACGAGCCCTGGTGGCGGCCCAGGGCCGGAAGGCCCTGGCCAGCGAGAGCGTGGAGGAGGCCCTTTGGCGGGCCCTGGGACTGGCCAGCGAAGAGGACCTGGTCTGCGTTACCGGTTCCCTCTTCGTGGTGGCCGAGGCCCGCGCCGCCTGGCTGGAGAGCCAGGAGATTGAGTTCGAGAAGGATCCCGCTCCCCTATAAGAAAGGAGGCTCCATGTATCGAGTGCGTGTGCGCCGCCATCTTGACGCCGCCCATGCCCTGCGCGGCTACGGAGGAAAGTGCGAGAGCCTTCACGGCCACCGCTTCAACGTGGTGGCTTGCCTGGCCGTCGAGGGATTAGACGAGATCGGCCTGGCCTACGATTTCGTGGCCCTCAAAAAGTATCTTGATGCCGTCCTGGAGAGTTTGGACCACGTCAACCTCAACGAGACCCCACCCTTCGACAACCTCAACCCTTCCTCCGAGAATATCGCCCGCTTCATCTACCAACAGTTGAAGGAGAGGTTAGAGGGGGCCAATTTGGAATCGGTAGAGGTCTGGGAGTCCCCGGACGCCTGGATCACCTACGACGAAGAGAAGCCATCATTATCTCGATAAACTAGGAGGTTAGATGGAGGAACTGAAAGAGAAGATCACAAAGGAAGGAAAAAACCTGGGCGGGGGCATCCTCAAGGTCAACACCTTCTTGAACCATCAGATCGATTCCCATCTGATGGTCCTCATCGGGCGGGAACTGGCCGATCGGTTCTGGCACTACCACCCCACCAAGGTCCTCACCGCGGAGATATCGGGCATCGCTCCGGCCGTGCAAGCGGGGGTGTTCCTCGATGCGCCCGTGGTCTTCGCCCGCCGGGTCAAATCGATCACCATGCCCGATGAGGTCTACATTCGCACCGTCCCTTCCCACACCAAGGGAGGAACCACCGATCTAATAGTAGCCGCCGAGATGCTCACCCCCCAGGACCGCATCCTCATCGTGGACGATTTCTTGGCCAGCGGCCAGACCATCGAGGCCTTGGCCAGCATAGTTGAAGAGGCGGGAGCGAAACTGGTGGGGATAGGAGCGGTCATCGAGAAATCGTTCGAAGGCGGTCGAGAACGGCTGGCCCCCTTGGGCGTCCCCATCGAGTCCCTGGCGGTAGTGGAAAGGATGGAAGGGGACCAGTTGATACTCCGATAGAGGCCGCCTTTCCCCCTTGAGTGGGGTTAGGGCGGAGACGGGTGCCAACCTCTGGAGGGAGCGGACTTGAGCTCCTTGTTTCCTTTGGCTAGTGATCCCAGGGTGGCCTCCAGGGCCTCGGGCCAGGAGCGAGAGAAGGGCAACCAAACTAGATTC
>CAYUAM010000221.1:0-3685 GCA_964442805.1 uncultured Anaerolineales bacterium
AGGCTCTCTTCGAGGCGTTGCCGCGTGGCGTATTCCCTGCTATTAGCCCTTCGTGCATCATGGCCAGCCGCTGATAATCCACAGCCTTACTCCATTTGGTTGTCCCGTCTCGATTAAGCTCATAGTCTCCTGGTTTTAGCTGGCCTTTCATTTTGTCTTCTATGGCTTTATGAACTTGTTGCCTAGATCCTTGCCCCCCCATCTCCACGAGGGCTTCCAAAATCGGCTTCCAAAATTTGTCCTGAAGTGTTGTTGTTCCCTCTGGTGCTCTTTTCCTAGACCCTTTTGATTTCTCGTCCAGTCCCAACACCTTTCTTAGCACAGTATTGGGGGTGTCAAAGACCAAGCCTAGCTGCACCGCCCTCGTTTTGAGTTCTTCCCACACCTCATCGTCAACTCTTAGTACAGGCATTGTTTCACCTCCAGTGGTGTAGTGTTACTAGTATTATAGCATATAGCAAACCGTATGTCAAGTCCTTGAAAGGAGAGGTTCAAATGGGGCTGTGCTCGCAATGCAAGGCTCAGTCTGGTAGAATTGCGGTGCTATTTTTGGCTCGTTCTGACGAAGTGGACAATCTCCTGGCTCATTTAGAGATGACTTGAAGAAGAGGGAATAAAATGTTTGCGCCCGTCGCTTATTTAACCCACGATACAATATTTGCATTGGATGGCCTCTTACGCTATAATAGATAAAAACAATACGAGGGTAATAAGATGAATAGGATTGGCTTTCTGACCATAGACCACATCACAGCCGGCCTCGCTCCTCAGGAGCGAGAGGAGGTGAGGCGCTCTTTCGCTATGGCTAACTACCCTTCGGGGGCGGTCATATACGACCCTGAAAGGATGGGGGAGGCCCTTTTCCTCATCCAGGAGGGGGAGGTGGAGTTGTATCGCCTCTCTCCCGCGAGGGAGGAGGAGGTCTTGGGCCAGTTGGGCCCTGGCCACCTCTTCGGGGAGATGGCCCTTCTTGGGCAAGGGATGTATGATACCTTCGCCCGAGCCAAGGGGGATTGCCTCCTGGGCACCATGGATGGGGCCAGCCTGAGGGGGCTCTTGGTGGCTAAACCTGCGCTCGCTCTGGCCATCTTGGGGGCGGTAGGAGAACGCTTAGTAGAAGTGGAAGCCTTGCTGGAGGACGTCACTTTCAAGAGCGTGGCCGCGCGCTTGGCCGCCTTGCTGCTCCGTTTGATGAAGAAACAGGGCCCGATCGTCGCCGGCTTCACCCATCAGGAATTGGCCAATACCATAGGCACCTACCGGGAGACCACCACCCAGACCCTGGGGGCCTTTAAGAGGCAAGGGCTCATAAGGATTGGGCGGAAGAGGGTAGAGGTTTTGGACCCAGAGGGGCTGAGGGCCATAGCCAGGAAGTGACCTTATTTCCGCAGCGAAATAGAAATCGCCACCCTCGGGGGGCGATTCTTTTACGCTCCTTTCCCCTTGGAGGTTTCAGGAAGGGGTTCCGTCTGGCCTCGCATGGTGCTTGAGCCGTTAAAGAAGCCCCCTTCATCGATAAGGAAGGATTCCACCTCGATATCGCCCCATAGTTGTCCGGTGGAGAGGATCTCCAAGCGACCTGCCGCCTTGATGTTGCCTTTCACCGACCCAGCCACGGAGACGTTGCGGGCCGCGATATCCGCCTCCACTTTGGCTGCCTCGCCGATGATGACGTTGCCCATGGTCTCCATGCTCCCACGGAAGACGCCATCGATACGTATGCCCCCGTTACATTTGAGTTCGCCGTCGAAATGGGCAGTGGGACCAACGACGTTCTCGATCCTGTCCTTCACCCCTGCATTTTTCCCCAAGGGATTACCTCCTCACGTAGGCTTTGGCTATGGCCTCCTTCTCCTCCTCGGATAGGGCATAAGCGGAATCCCACCTTCGGAGAGGCTTAGCGTATATGCGGTTCTCGGTCCGGCTGCGTATGCTGGAGATGACCACCCCATCGCCGTGGGCATCTAGGAGGGCGATGGCGAAACTCTGTTCCCCTCCCACATCGGGGAAGGCATCGAAGCGGACTATTCCTACCCTTTGAACGGTACGCTCAATTCTCTTTCCTATTTCCTCAAAGGAATCGACCATTTGGCCAGCCCGAAGGGTGGCCTGGCGGACCTCCTCCAGGCTTTCCTTCACCCTCTCTGGCAGGTCATGGTCCAAAACGCCCTCCTTGAGCCCCTCCAGGCGTCTGGCTAAGGACCTTTGCCTACGCTGCAGGAGGAGAAGCCAAATGAAGAGGAGGAAGGATAGAATAAAGAGCCCCAACCAGAGAAGGGGAGCATAGGCTTGATAAAGGAGATAAAGGTCCTGTGGCGTCATCTTCACCTCAAGATACCCATTGTCTGGGAAAGGATTATATGCTAAAATGATTCTATAGTCAACGCTTCCTGTCATGAGCAGCCTTGACAAAATCTCCTATTCTGTTATTATAATACGGTGATTCTTACCAGAAGGGGGTGATGCTTAGAGTTCAAAGAGGTGGTTTCTTACCAAGCGTTCGTCCTACAAGAGCAGAAAGGAGAATCTCGGTGAGCACAAAGAAGGTAGTAGCCATAGTGGTGCTGACGAACCTCATGATAGTCGCTTTGCTCCTGGCGTTTCTGTCCACGGCCGGGGTAGTGGGCGCTTTCCCTCCCGGCCCCCAGGGCCCGGAGGCAGAGGCGATAACCGTTGGACCGACGAGTTTTGTCACACCGACCATACCGGATGCCAACTATGATAGCGGCTGGGTGAAGGTAGACAAGGGCACCACCAAGAAATTTACCCTCGGTTTGGGAGGGCCGGTCGACGACTACCTAGTTGAAGTGGTCTGTAAAGACACCGCCTCGGATGGCGACCAGATCAACCAGGACTACTATGGGGTGGCTCCTGGGGCCGGTGGAATTGCTTGGTTCGACCTAACCAACAACATAATCAAGGTCTACCGCGAAAAGCACGACCCATACTGCGACAAGGTGCGCGTTCGCATCTGGATAACCGGCGCTCCCATTTATACTGGTCCCTAGCACCCTCGGCTTAGCCTCTCAGGTCGAGTAGTCTCCTTCAAAGGGCCTCCTCGACAAAGGGTTCTTTATTCACTGGTGAGGCGATATGAGGAGGGGACGGGGTTCTTTGCCTTGGGGCTCCGCCGTTGGACGGGAGGGACGGCTGGTTGCCTGTTGGTGTTAATTCCGTGAGGATCGCCACTACCTTGGTGGCGGTGGCGATCCTCCTACTCCTTTCCCCTCTTTGGCCGGTTCCCCTTTTGAGTAAGGCCGATGCGGTGGGATACGCCATCTGTCATCAGCTGCCGGAGCGCTCCTTCCATCTGGCTGGGCGACAGTTGCCCCTCTGCGCCCGTTGTACTGGCACCTTTTTGGGTGTCCTTTGGGGCTTG
The DNA here is from genome assembly GCA_964442805.1 of uncultured Anaerolineales bacterium. Taxonomy (GTDB): domain Bacteria; phylum Chloroflexota; class Anaerolineae; order UBA7937; family UBA7937; genus CAYUAM01. The sequence goes on from CAYUAM010000221.1 coordinate 3,380, forward strand.
ATGCTCTTGGCGAGGAAGGGCCGGGCCAGCCGCCTGCCCCCGGTTAGGGTGCTCGTCGTGCTGGTGGCCTTTATCCTGGCTAACGGGGTCGATGGCCTAAATTCTTACCTCACCTACTTCCCCGGCGCCCCTCACCTCTATCAGCCCCATAACCTCCTTCGCCTGACTATGGGGGCCCTCCATGGGGTGGCTTTGAGCATCTTGATCTTCCCGGTCTTCAATTTCGTCCTCTGGAAGGAGCCGGGCCCTCAGGAAGTAGTGGGAGGTTTTGGGGAACTCTCCATCTTTCTAGGGGGTGTCCTTCTA
>CAYUAM010000222.1:0-3664 GCA_964442805.1 uncultured Anaerolineales bacterium
ATCCATACCATAAATATAGAGAGCCCCTTCGCCCGACTGATGAGAGAGCGTTGGCCCTGGCTGATGGAGATGCACCTATATTACTTCTCCCCGGGAACCTTATCCTTGATGTTAGAGAAGGCCGGCTTCCAAGTAGTGCAGATGGTCACCCAAGGGCGGTATCTGCGCCTGGGTTACTTCTTCTCCCGGCTGGAGCCCTATAATCGGACCTTGGCCGGAGGCCTGGGCAAGGCGGCACGAGCCTTGGGCCTCTCCTATCTCCCCGTCTCCATCAACCTGGGCGACCTCTTCACCACCTTCGCCCGCAAGGTATGAGCGCTCTTTCCCTACTTGCGACCCTCTCAATGTCGTCGCCATGAAGGCCCAAGCAGGTAGGACGAAAGTAAGGGTGGGAAATTCTATTACAAGGTGGTATCCTAACCGTGAGGATGCCACCTTGACGTATGCAGCGCACCGCATAAACAAGGTAAAGGACCATGGCCCAAAGGCTTAGAACCCTTGAGGTCAAGAGACTATTTATCCTCATCCTCTTCGTGGCCATATTGGTGATGGCCGCCAGGGAGATCACGGACCCGGATTTCTTCTGGCACCTTCGCACTGGCCAGTGGATCTGGGAGAACGGGAGCCTGCCTCGCCGAGACCCCTTCTCCTATACTCTCTATGGAGAACCTTGGATAGCCCACGAGTGGCTCACCGAGGCCTCCCTCTACGGCCTTTATCTCTTGGGTGGTCAAGAGGGCCTCATCTTGGCCTTCGCCCTCCTCATCACCTCGACCTTCCTCCTGGTCTACCTTCGGTGTAAAGGCAAACCATATCTGGCCGGCTTCTCGGTGCTTCTGGCCGCCCTGGCCTCAGCCGTTGCCTGGGGGGTCCGCCCTCAAATGGTCTCCCTGTTCCTCAGTGCCCTCTTCCTTTACCTCTTACAACGATATAGAGAGGGAAGGAGCGGCCTCCTTTGGCTCCTCCCTCCCCTCATGGCCCTTTGGGTAAACCTTCACGGCGGCTACCTCTTGGGGCTGGCCTTGTTCCTGGCCTTCATAGTAGGAGAGGCCATAACTTATCTCGTAGACTCCGAGAGGAAACCCCAACGGGGCCGACTGGTTAAGATGGGAGCGGCCTTCCTGGCCTCGGGGGCGGCTACCCTCCTCAACCCCCAAGGCTGGCGCATCCTGGCCTACCCCTTCGCCACCCTGGCCAGCCCCAGCATGCAATCCTATATCGCGGAGTGGTTCTCGCCCGACTTCCACCAGATAGAGTTCCAACCCCTGGCCATCCTCCTCCTCCTCTCTTTCTTGGCCTTTGCCCTCTCCCAGCGCCGTCCTTGTCCCACTGATATGCTTCTCTTCATAATTTTCGCTTACGCCTCCTTGCGCTCGGCCCGCAACATCCCCATCTTCGCTATCATAGCCGCCCCCATCTTGAGCGAGCAGTTAGCCGATGTCTGGGAAGGGAGCAGGCTGAGCCAGCGATTCCCCTTGGGGAAGGGAGAGTCCCATCCGCGCCTCCTGGCCTTCAACTGGCTGATCCTAGTTCTGGCCCTCCTAGCGGGAACGATGAGGGTAGCCGTTACCGTTAGTAACAACGAGAGCCTGCAGCGGCAAAAGTTTCCTGTGGCTGCGGTCGACTATCTGGAGGAAAAAGGGCTCCACGAGCGGATCTACAACCTCTACCATTGGGGGGGCTATCTCCTCTGGCGGCTCTACCCCCAAGAGAGGGTCTATATCGACGGGAGAGCCGACCTCTATGGGGATGCCTTCATCGAGGAGTATCTAAAGGCCTATCGAGGGGAGCCAGGCTGGCAGGAGATCCTCAGCGAGCACGGGGTGGAACTGGTCTTGATAGACCGAGGGAGCGGCTTGGCTGCCGTCCTCGACCACGACCGAGGATGGCAGAGAGCCTATCAAGACGAAGTTGCCGTCCTGTACAAGAGATCTAAAGAGAGTGAATGAGAAGAATTGAGCAGAGGGGAAGCGTAATCCAGATATCCCAAAGGCTATATGATAACCCTCGATGAGGAGCAAAGGTCAGGGTCTCTACTCTTAGGGGTTGAATATGAGAGGTGCTTTTCCATTGGCTCATCGGACAACTTGCGCTGACAAAGGGCGCTTGCTTCTAGCAGTGGCTCTCACCTTGGCGATCTACTTTCTTCTGGCTTATGCCACCTATGCGGTCTTCACCTCTCAAGTTCCTAGCGGCAACGATTTCTACCCCCGTTGGAGAGGCACTAGAGCCTTGCTACTAGAGGGCAAAGACCCGTATTCAGAGGAAGTAACTCTGGAAATACAAAGAGGCATGTATGGGCGGCCCGCAAGAGGAGATGAGGATCAAGTGGCTTTCGCCTACCCCCTCTACGTCTCCCTGTTCGTCCTTCCTTTGGCCTTCTTGCCCTACCCCCAAGCACAAGCCCTCTGGCTGAGCGGCCTAGTTTTCCTCATCCTGGCCGCGGTGATCATAACCTTGAAGACCTTCGGTTGGAAGCCTTCTCCTGGCGGGCTCCTCGCCTTATCCTTGTGGTGCTTACTCCTCTACCCTACCGCTCGTAGCATAGTTCTGGGCCAGTTCACCATCCTCGTCTTAGCCTTGGTGGCCCTGGCCCTTTGGGCTATGCAGCGAGGCTCAGATTTCCTCGCCGGATGCTCCTTAGCCCTGGCCACCAACAAGCCCCAGATGGTCTTCTTACTCATCCCTTTCCTCCTCCTTTGGACTCTAAGATGGCGAAGATATAGGGTTCTAGGCGGCTTCTTGGCCGTCATGAGCCTCCTTCTACTCCTCCCTTCCCTTCTCCTCCCCACCTGGATCCCTTCTTTTTTTGCTGGCTTGAGCCGGTATCAGGCCTACAGTAGCCTTTACACGGGAAGCAGATCGCCCCTGCAGATCCTCCTCGATCTCCTATTGCCTTCTGAAATCTCCTTCCAGAGCACTCTCCTCCTCTCCTTAATATTGGGGGGGTATCTGATCTATGGATGGGTCAAAGCCTTGAGAGATCAAAGGGGTATCTTCCAGGCCCTTTTCCTAACCATCATCGTTACCCTCCTTATACCTGTTCAGACGGGTACTACCAATCAAGTGTTACTGCTTCTGCCCCTTATCTATTGGCTCTCTCGATGGACTAAAAGGCGATGGGTTACCATATCTCTGTCCCTGGCCCTCCTCCTGGGCCCCTGGGTCCTCTTCCTATTGACTGTGCAAGGCGACGCCGAACAACCGATCATGTTCCCCCCACTGCCTTTGGTCACCCTGGCCATGCTCTGGTGGAGAAGGAGCGAAATCGATGAGTAGTCGAAAACCCTTATGGGTCAAATACCTTCTTCTGGGCGGGTTAGTGCTCTGGATCTTTTTGGTTTCAGGTTTCTACTTCCTCTACCACCAAGAGGAGGTCAAGTACACACTCTTGGCCCTCTCCAGTTGGCTTCTCGATCTCTCCCTCGCGGTCATAATAATGACCCTGGCCGCTCTTTGGGGTAGCCAACTGGGTCGCGTTCTACGACTGAGACATCATTCAGACTGGGAAAGGTTCGTCTTCTCAGCAGGGCTGGGCTACGGGCTCTTGGCTACCCTCATCCTCCTCCTTGGTCTGAGCGGGTTGCTATACCGCTGGCTTCTCTGGCTGATAGTCGTTCTACTGAGCGCTGCGCTTTGGAAGGAGATCAAGAGGCTATCAAGC
>CAYUAM010000223.1:0-3664 GCA_964442805.1 uncultured Anaerolineales bacterium
TTTGTACCCTCCGAAGCGACGTTATTGTTGGGCCAGCCCAAGGTCAAGAGGAAAACCCGCAGGGGCAGCCTCTCAAGTTGGGGGGCCTGTGTAGGCGAGGGGACAATGGTCTCGGTGACCGTGGGGGTGGCTGGGGAGGGGCTTGGGCCGGGGGTGCGGGTGAGGAAATCCTCCGCCCGCCACTCCACATCCACCACCTGGCCCGCCTCTCCCAAGGGGGGCTGAGGTTGGCCGTTGATGGTCACTTGGAGCCCGGCGGCGTTCCCCACATGGAGGGCGATGGCCTCCTCGACCGGCCAGGTTTGGGTCTCCCCGGCCTCGATGAGGCCGCCATAGACCTCCTGACCGTCCACGGTTACCTCCAACCAGGTGCGGCTCACCACCTCGATCTCCACCAATAGGCCGGAGATGACCACTTCCGTGGGGTTGGGGCTGGGGAGCGGGCTAAAGGTGGGGCTGGGAGCGACCACCGATGTGGCGGTGGGAGAGGGAGAAGGGGTGGGCGTCTCGGTAGGGGCTACCAAGAAGAGGGGAGCCACGTATTGACGAATGCCCCAAAAGGCCACCAAACCCAGGCCCACGATGAGGACTAGGAGGGCGATGAAATCCGGTGAGAACAAAGGAGGGGAGCCCAACGATTGAGAGAGAGGAGGGGCTGAGACCGGAGGCGCTTCCTCCTCTCCGAAGAGGCGCATCACCTCGCCCACATCCAAACCCAGGTAGTGGGCGTAATTCTTGAGGAGCCCCTTAGTGTATATGCGCTCCGGGAGGCTGGCTTGATCCTCCTCCTCGAATGCCCGGATGAGCCTTTGGCGGATCTTGGTTTCCTTCTCCACCTGGCTCAAGGAGAGGCCCTTAGCCTCCCGGGCCTCCCGCAACAGGTCGCCTAACTGGCCCACTTTCGCTTCACCATTCTAGTCTCTGGTGCCCACCAACTGCGGGCAATCAAATATACCTTTGCCTCTCCTGAAAGTCAAGGCCATAGATATGGCCGGGATCCCTCATTGATCCGATTTTTAAGGTTTGAATCCTTGACATGAGGCCTGATGGTGATATAATTATTAGTTAAGGCCTGAAGGGAGGTTAAGGGTGCCTTTTAGGCACAAATTCAATAGATTACTAACGTTAGGATTTCGGACTCCAAAGGATGCAGCCCTCTTGTCCCTCATTAGACAAGAGGGCTTTTTTATGGGGCATAGAATTAGCCGCTTCCAGGAGCGAAAGGAGCAGCCAGGGTGACCACCCTTCATCTGCCTCCCTTAGTCGATGTCCACGTCCACCTGCGGGACCCGGGGGCCATCCACAAGGAGGATTTCACCACCGGCACGGCGGCCGCCCTGGCTGGTGGCATCGCCGCCGTGCTGGATATGCCCAATAACACCCCTCCCATCGCCGACGAGGAGGGGTTGGCCTCGAAGGAGATGGTTGCGGCCCAAAAGGCCCTCTGCGACTACGGCCTTTTCTTGGGGGCCACGGGGAGTAACGCCCAGGAAGCGAGCCGCTTGGGGAAGCGAGCGGTGGGCCTGAAGATCTATCTAGGGCAAACTTATGGCCCCTTGTATCTCCAGGACCTTCCGGCCCTCTTGGCCCATTTCCAAGGCTGGCGTGGCCCCGGCCCCATCGCCATACATGCTGAGGGAGTCCTGATGGCCGCGGCCATGGCCTTGGCCTGGGCCTATGGGAGGCGGGTGCACCTCTGCCACGTCAGCCGGGCGGCGGAGATAGCCCTCATCCGACGGGCCAAGGAGAAGGGGGCCCCCCTCACCTGTGAGGTCACCCCCCACCACCTCTTCTTGACCGAGAACGATATCGACCGGTTGGGGCCCTATGGGAAGGTGAGTCCCCCTTTAGGTCAAGAGAAGGACCAGGCCGCCCTCTGGGAGAACCTGGAAGCGGTAGACGTGGTGGCCAGCGATCACGCCCCCCATACCAGGGAGGAGAAGGAAGGGCCGGAGCCACCGCCGGGGATGCCGGGGTTGGAGACCCTCTTGCCCCTCCTCTTGACGGCGGTGACGGAGGGGCGTTTGACCTTGGAGCGGTTGGTGGAGTTGACCCATCATAACCCGGCTCGCATCTTCGGCCTGCGCCCGCCGGCGGAGAGCGGCGTGGAGATAGACCCCCAAGCCCGCTGGACAGTGCGGGGGGAGGAGTTGTGGACCAAATGTGGTTGGAGCCCTTTCGAAGGGATGAGTTTGAGGGGACGGGTTCGACGCCTGACCCTGCGGGGCACAGTGGCTTATGAAGAAGGACAAATCCTGGTGAGGCCGGGCTTCGGACGACCGCTGGAAAGATCTAACTATAAGGAGGCGAGCCTATGAACAGGGAGCCCAAGACGCGGGCCTTGCCCGCCGATAAGGTGGAGAGCGGCCTCTTCGGGCAGGACATATTGTCGGTCAAGCAGTTCAACCGGGAAACATTGGCCTACATCTTCCGCGTGGCCGATGAGATGCGCTCCATGGTAGAGCGCTTCGGGAAAGCCAACCTGCTGGATGGCAAGGTCCTGGCCAACCTTTTCTATGAGCCCAGCACGCGCACCAGTTCCTCCTTCGAGGCGGCCATGCTCCGCTTGGGAGGGCGGGTCATCTCCATCAACGAGGTCCATTACTCCTCGGTAACCAAGGGGGAGTCGCTGCCCGACACCGTGCGCACCCTGGAATCGTATGCCGATTTGATGGTGCTGCGACACCCTGAGGTGGGCTCGGCCGAGATCGCCGCCCGATACGCCCGGAAGCCGGTGATAAACGCCGGAGATGGGGTGGGGGAGCACCCCACCCAGGCTTTCTTGGACCTATATACCATCCAACGCGAACTGGGTCGGCTGGAGGGGTTGAAGGTAGCCATGGTGGGCGATCTCAAATATGGACGCACCGTTCACTCCCTCACCCGCCTCTTGAACCTCTATGACCCGGAGTTCTACCTCGTCTCTCCCAAAATCCTGCGCATGCCGGAAGAGATCCTGGAGGAGGTGCGCCAACATGGCCACCCCTATCAGGAGACTGAGGAGCTCATGGAGGTCATCGGCCTGGTGGATGTCCTATATGTGACCCGAGTACAGCGGGAGCGCTTCTCCGACCAGGCCCAATACGAGATGGTCAAAGACCGCTACATCGTCAACGCGGAGGTCATGGAGAGGGCCAAGGAGGATATGATCGTCATGCACCCCCTGCCTCGGGTCTACGAGATCAGTTACGAGGTGGACGACGACCCCCGGGCGGCCTACTTCCGGCAGATGGAAAATGGCTTATATATCCGCATGGCCCTATTGGCCATGGTGCTAGGAAAGGCCTGAGATGTCCTTCTTCAAGAAACTAGGGCGGGCCGTGGAGGAGCACGATAGCCTCCTCTGCATAGGGTTGGACCCCCATCTCTCGCCAAAGGAGGGAGAAAGCCTCTTCGATTTCAACCGTCGGATCATAGACCTTACCCGAGATCTAGCCTGTGCCTATAAGCCGAATTTCGCCTTCTACGAGGCCCAAGGATTGGAGGGGTTGGCGGATTTGCGGCGCACCATCGAATACATCGGCCCAGATATCCCGGTGATCCTGGACGCCAAACGGGGAGATATCGGCTCCACCGCCCAGGCCTACGCCCGGGCGGCCTTTGAAGTGTGGGGCGCCGATGCGGTGACCGTTAACCCCTACCTGGGAGGCGACGCCGTGCTCCC
>CAYUAM010000224.1:0-3659 GCA_964442805.1 uncultured Anaerolineales bacterium
CCACCCAAGCAATCTCTTTCTCAAAAAGGGCAAACCGCTCCGGATCATATTGCTTAACCATGTCTGCTGCCTCTTTTAGAATCTGAAGTTGCTCCTGGGTATATCCAGCAAATTTGACATGTTCAACGTTAGGAAGATAGGCCCAGTTTTCGGGAGTGGGGGTTGGAACAGTAGAGATGGTAGCCGCGACAGGGTCCATGACTAGCACCACCACTCCATTTTCATCGCGATAAACAAATGTCCCTCGGTCAGCGTCCCACGCAACAGCGTAACCTTCAAGCTCTAACGGAACAGGAAGGAGAAGCCCTTTAGCCTCGCTCCACATCCAAAATCTGTATCCCCGTTCCTCACATTCTATGTATCCACTAATCTGTCCTTCACTTGACCGGCTGAGTACTAGTTTGGCAAGGGCCAGATTCCATCCTTCCCGCTGCGCTGCCATGACGTACAGTTCCGCCAAATGACCCACCTCTCGCTGCTCCTCAGGGCTCAATTCCTCATCCGTAAAGTTGAGTCTCTCAACCGATAGTGTTGGAGTGGGAGTTGGGGTCCGCGTAGGTCGAGGGGTAGAGGTAGGCCTAGGGGTAGGAGTGTGGGTAGGGGTTGAAGTAGGAGTGAAGGTTGGCGTGGGGCAAGCGGTATGGGTGGGCGTAGGAGCGGGTGTTGCTTGGGCTCCCTGGCAGGCAGCCAGCATAACCGTTGCCGTGAGAAGAACAACGCTGAGTGTCGAGTTTATTATAGCAAGCCTTGCGCTGTACATCCTTATTTTACCTATTATACACCCTTTTTCTTTTCCAGCAGGTTAAGTTAGTCTCAGGCCAGGAATGACATCCAAATCCCACCCGGCCACATCCCCGGCTTGAAGGCGGAACCAGCCCGCCGCCGCCACCCCCACGGCGTTATCGGTGCAGAGTTCGGGAGGCGGGAAGATGACCGGCAAATCTATCCTCTGCTTCATCTCCTGGCGCAGGAGGGCGTTAGCCGCCACCCCCCCGGCCAAGAGCACCTGCCTGGCCCCATATTCCTCGGCGGCAGTCCTGGCCTTTTCCACCAAGACATCCACCACCGCGGCCTGGAAACTGGCCGCTAGGTCGGCCAGGGGTAGTTCCACGCCCTGGGCCTTCAGGTCCCGAACCAGGTAGAGGACTGCCGTCTTGAGGCCGCTGAAGGAGAAGTCGTAACTCCCCTTGAGCCAGGCCCGAGGGAGGTTAAAGGCCTGGGGATTGCCTCTTTCGGCGGCCTTCTGGATAGCCGGACCGCCGGGGTAACCTAGCCCCAGGAGGCGCGCCACCTTGTCGAAGGCCTCCCCCGCGGCATCGTCCAAGGTTTGGCCCAAAGGCTGGTAGTTAAGGTGCTCCTTCATCAACACTAAGTTGGTGTGGCCCCCGGAGGCGATGAGGCAGAGGAGGGGGAAGGTTATCTCTTCTCCCAGGGTCCAGTTGGCGTAGATATGGGCCTCCAGGTGGTTTATGCCGATCAAGGGGAGGCCGGTGGCCAGGGCCAACCCCTTGGCCGCGTTCACCCCCACCACCAAGGAGCCGGCCAGGCCCGGCCCCTGGGTCACGGCGATGGCCGTCAGTTCACTCAATTCCGTCCCCGCCTGGGCCAGGGCTTCCTCGATGACGGGGAGTATATCCAGGATGTGGCGGCGGGAGGCCATCTCGGGGAAGACCCCGCCGTAGCGGGCGTGGAGTTCTACTTGAGAGGCCACCACGTCGGAGAGGACTCGATGGCCTCCCTCCACCACCGCGGCGGCGGTCTCATCACAGGAGGTCTCTATGCCTAAGATGGCGTCCATCATGCCTCACATGAAGCCGTGGCGGCGCAAGAAGCGGCGCAGTTCCTCGGCGCTAGGTTCGGTGATCATCCCTCCTCGGTCCAGGCCTCGGGGGCTAGCGCCCTGAGGAAAGGGCTCGAGGGGGAGGGCGGGGTCGAGGCTTTCCCCCTCGGCCACCACCATGGTGGGCACGCTGTGGAAGCCCGTCCACCCCTTCACCTTGGCCGCCGCCTCCTGGTCGGCTTCGATGTTGATCTCTCGGTAAGGGACCCGCGAACGCTTCAGGACCTCCCGGGCCATCACCACATCGGGTCAGTAGGACTTCCGGGAGTAAACCACCAAGGATTTGGCCATGCGTCCTCCATCGACTTTTCTCTCATTATAGCAGATTTCATGCTGTTGCAGAGGGGGTGGAATTATGGTAAAATTTACCCAGGATTCCGCCCGTTTTTCAGGGTGGAATGGTCGAAATGGAAGGGTCATCTGAGGATCCCGATAGTAAGGGCGAAGGAGCACAACCTAGTGGGGGCTGAGTTATCGCTTTTATGGTGATGGGCTCAGCCCCTTCATGCGTTATTATGGACCTAGTAGCGGTGATCCTGGCTGCGGGCCAGGGGACGAGGATGAGATCGAGGTGGCCCAAGGTTCTCCATCCGGTGGCCGGGGAGCCCATGATTAAACACGTGGTGCGGGCGGTCTCGGCCTTGGAGCCCCAAGAACTGGCCGTGGTGGTGGGATATGAGGCCCAGCAGGTGCGAGAGGCCTTGGGGCCAGGATACCAATACGTGACCCAGGGCGAGCAATTTGGCACCGGCCACGCCGTATCCCAGTGTCGGCCCCTCCTGGAAGGGAAGGGCGAGACCGTTTTGGTGGTCTATGGCGATCACCCCCTCCTCACCCCCGAGACCCTGCGCCGATTGATAGATGGCCACGAGAGAGGAGGGGCTGTGGTCACCCTTCTCACCTTTCATCCCTCCGACCCTACCGGCTATGGGCGGGTAGTTCGCGATGATAGGGGAGAGGTGCGAGAGGTGGTGGAGGAGGCATCGGCCACGGAGGAGGAGAGATGCCTCATTGAAGTCACCAGCGGGGCTTTGGCCTTCGCCGACCGTTGGCTCTGGCCTCATCTGGAAGCCCTCAAGAAAAGCGAGGAGGGGGAGTATTATCTCACTGATCTAGTGGCCATGGCTGTGGCTGAAGGAAGTCGAGTCCTGGCCTTCTCTCCCCGGGACGAAGAAGAGGCTGGGGGCATAAACTCCCGCCTCGACCTGGCCCGGTCAGAAGCCATCCTGCGACAGAGGATAAGGGAGAGGTTGATGCTCTCCGGGGTGACCATCCTCGACCCCCTTTCCACCTTCATCGACTCCGCCGTCCAGATCGGCCCCGATACGGTCATCCGTCCCCAGACCATCATCGAGGGGGAGACGGTCATAGGCTGCGACTGCCTCATCGGCCCCAACGCCTGGCTTCGCCAGGCCCGGGTGGGCGATGGGTGCACCATCCAGGCCTCAGTGGTGGAGGAGGCCACCTTGGAGGAGGGGGTGCATGTAGGTCCCTTCTCCCACCTGCGGCCGGGAAGCCATCTGGCCTCTCGGGTATGGGTGGGAAATTTCGTGGAGATCAAGGCCTCCTATGTGGGCCCCGACACGCGCATTGGCCATTTCTCCTATATCGGCGATGCCACCCTGGGGGCCGGGGTCAACGTGGGAGCGGGCACCATCACTTGTAACTACGATGGGGTGAGGAAGCAGCGCACCATCGTGGAGGATGGGGTCTTTTTGGGCTCTGACACCATGTTAGTGGCGCCCGTGGTAGTGGGGGCGGGAGCCAAGACCGGGGCGGGGGCGGTGGTGACGCGGGATATCCCCCCGGGAAGCCTAGC
>CAYUAM010000225.1:0-3657 GCA_964442805.1 uncultured Anaerolineales bacterium
TGCACTGCATCGGCAGCCGAGACGATAATTATAACCCCTGCTGCTCCCGGGTTTGCTGTATGTATTCTTTGAAGTTCGCTCACTTGGTTAAGGAGGCCACTGGGGCCCGGGTCTATGAACTCTACATCGATATGCGCACCTTCGGCAAGGGGTATGAGGAGTTCTATAAGAGGGTGCAAAGAGAAGGGGTATTTTTCATCCGGGGCAAGGGCGCGGAGGTGACCGGGCATGATGGCCGGCTGGTAGTCTCTGCTGAGGATACCGACTTGGGACGGCGGGTCGATCTGCCGGTGGATATGGTCATCTTGAGCAATGGGCTGGAGCCCCGTAAGGACGCGGCCCAGACGGCGCGGCTCTTCGGCTTGAGCCGGAGCCGAGATGGCTTCTTCCTGGAGAAGCACCCCAAACTAGCGCCGGTGGAGACGGTCGTGGATGGGCTCTTCATCGCCGGGGCTTGCCAGGGGCCCAAAGACATCCCCGATACCGTGGCTCAGGCCGGGGCAGCGGCCATGGCTGCGGTGGCCATGATGGATCGGGGCAGGGTGGTCCTGGAGCCTTACCTCGCTCAGGTGATCGAGGAGCGATGCTCCGGCTGTGGCGAATGCGTCCTGGCCTGCCCCTACAAGGCCATTGAACTGGTGGAGGGCCACGCTCGGGTGAGCGAGACCCTGTGCAAGGGCTGCGGCACCTGCGTGGGCCATTGCCTCTCCAAGGCCCTCAGCCTCTCCCACTTCACCGATGAGCAGTTGGTGGCCGAGATGATAGGGGCCCTGGAGGAGTTGGAGGTGGCCTAATGTATGAGCCCAAGATCATCGGCTACCTATGCACCTACTGTAGTTATCCCGGGGCCGACCTGGCCGGCATCTCTCGCCTCAAATACCCCCCCAACATCAACGTCATTCGGGTGCTCTGCTCGGGAAGGGTCTCCCCCGAACTGATCATCCGCACCTTCCGGGAGGGGGCGGATGGGGTATTGGTGGCCGGCTGTCACTTTGGAGATTGTCATTTCATCAACGGCAACCACCGCACCGCCAAGCGTATCCCTATACTTAAGAGCATCATGGAGAACCTGGGGATCGAGCCGGAGAGGCTGCGGCTGGAGTGGGTATCCGCGGCGGGGGGGGAACGCTTCGCCCAGCTGGTCAAGGAGTTCACCGAGGAGATCCGTCGTTTACCTCCCCTAAGGCAGGTGTTGAAAAATGAGTAGGCTAGAAGATCTGAAGAAGGCCATGGCTGAGGCCTTGAAGGAACTAGATGGCATCGTGGCTTTGCGCCAAACCGCGGGGTTGGTGGCCCCTCACCTCTTCCGCTCCCCGGAGGAACTTGAGGAGTTGGCCCTCTGGCCCAAATACCCCCTACCAAAGGTCTTGAAGTTGATCCAGGGGGCCCATCCGGAGGCCCGTTTGGGGCTGGTGGCCCGGGGCTGCGAGGAGCGGGGGCTGATAGAGATGGCCAAACGGAACCAGATAGACCTGGGGAAGGTGCGGCTCATAGGCCTGGCCTGCACCCCGGAGGAGGCTCAGATCTGCCGCTGCGCCGAGCCCTACCCCGGCCGCTTGGCCGACTTGGTCATCGGGGAGAGGACGGAGCCCGTCCCCAATAGATTGGTGGGGGAATTTCTGGCTAAGTCCAGGCCGGAGCGGCTGGAATTTTGGAAGAGGCAGTTCGCCAAATGCATCAAATGTTACGCCTGCCGCGACGCCTGTCCTCAATGTTTCTGCCCCCAGTGCACCCTGGAGGAATCCATCTGGGTGGAGACCGGCCGAGTGCCTCCGCCCTTCCCCTCCTTTCATTTGATGAGGGCCATGCACACCGTGGGCAAATGCGTGGGCTGTCGGGAGTGCGAATCTAGTTGCCCCGCCCACATCCCTCTCACCACCCTATATGACCTCATTCGCCGGGAGGTTCAGGAACTACTAGGATACGAGACGGGGGCTAGGCTGGAAGATAAGCCTCCTTTGGTCTTGCCCATGGAGATGTGAGATGGAATATAAGAACGTCTTGACCACTTGCATCTATTGCGGGGTCGGTTGCGGCCTCTATTTGCAGGTCCTGGATGGCCAGGTGGTGGGCAGCCTCCCCGCCAAGGGCCACCCGGTGAGCGAAGGCAAACTCTGCATCAAAGGGTGGAACGCCCATAGTTTCATCCACCACCCCGATCGGCTCAAGGTGCCCTTGATTAAGGAGAACGGCCGCTTCCGGGAAGCCGGTTGGGATGAGGCCCTGGATTTGGTGGCCGGGAGGCTCAGGGAGATAAAGGAAAAGCACGGCCCAGATGCCATAGCGGTCCTGACCTCGGCCAAGGCCACCAACGAGGAGAACTACCTCCTCCAGAAGTTCGCTCGAGCGGTGATCGGGACCAATAACGTCGATCACTGCGCTCGCCTTTGCCACTCCTCCACCGTGGCCGGTCTGGCCACAGCCTTCGGTAGCGGAGCCATGACCAACTCCATCCCCGATCTGGAGGAGGCCGACCTAATTTTGATAACCGGCTCCAATACCACGGAGCAACACCCCATCATCGGCACCCGCATCTTGCGGGCCAAGGAGAAGGGGACCAAGTTGATATTGGTCGACCCCCGCCGCATACAATTGGCCCTCCACGCCGACCTCTGGCTCCGCCAGCGGCCGGGCACCGACGTAGCCTGGCTCAACGGGATAATGAACGTGATATTAGCCGAGGGGTTGGAGGATAAGGAGTTCATCGCCCAACGGACGGAGGGTTTTGAGGAATTGAAGAAGGTGGTGGAAGGCTATACCCCGGAGAGGGTGGAGGCCATAACCGGCATCCCCAGGGACGACTTGGTGAAGGCGGCGCGCATGTACGCTCAGGCGGAGCGGGCGGCCATCGTCTACTCCATGGGCATCACCCAGCACATCTCTGGGGTCCAGCACGTCTGGTCCTGCGCTAATTTGGCCATGCTCACTGGTAATATAGGTCGGCCGGGGACGGGGGTTAACCCCCTGCGGGGACAGAACAATGTGCAGGGGGCCTGCGATATGGGGGGCTTGTCCAACGTCTATACCGGCTATCAGAGCGTGAGCGATGAGGCAGTGAAAACCAAATTCGAGAAGGCTTGGGGGGTGGAGGGGCTCCCTACCGAGGTAGGCCTCACCGTGGTGGAGATGATGAGGGCCGCGGAGGAAGGAAGGCTCAAGGCCATGTACATCATGGGGGAGAACCCCGTCCTCTCCGACCCGGATAGCAACCACGTGATCAAGGCCCTCAAAAATCTGGAGTTCTTAGCCGTCCAGGAGATCTTCCTCTCCGAGACGGCGGAACTGGCCCAAGTGGTCCTCCCCTCCGCTTCCTTCGCCGAGAAGGAGGGGACCTTCACCGGCACGGACCGACGGGTCCAGATGGTGCGTCAGGCCATAGAACCTTTGGGGGAGTGCAAGTCCGATTGGGAGATGGTCTGCCTCTTGGCCCAAAGGATGGGGGCCTCGGGCTTCGAGTTCGCCAGTCCGAAGGAGGTAATGGAGGAAGTGGCCCCCCTCACCCCCATCTATGGAGGGGTGCGTTATGAGCGTTTGCAAGAGGGCTCCCTGCAGTGGCCTTGCCGAAGCGCCGAGGACCCCGGCACGTCCTTCCTCCATAAGGATCAGTTCAGCCGGGGCAAGGGCCTCTTCCACGCCGTGGAGCACCAAGACCCCGAC
>CAYUAM010000226.1:0-3586 GCA_964442805.1 uncultured Anaerolineales bacterium
GTGGCCAGCGAGTTCCTCGCCCAAGGGGTCATCGCCACAGAGAGGGGGAAAGGGGTGGAGGAGGAGTTCACCGCCAAGGGCGGAGGCTTGGCCACCGACATCCCTCTAGTAGTCCTTGTCAACGGAGCCAGCGCCAGCGCGTCGGAGATAGTGGCCGGAGCCATCCAGGACGATAAACGGGGCCTAGTGATCGGGGAGAAGACCTTCGGCAAGGGCTCAGTGCAGATCTCCCAGGAGTTGAGCGATGGCTCGGGGCTACACATCACCATAGCCCATTGGTTCACCCCCAACGGTCGGCTCATCGAGGGGCAGGGTCTCAACCCCGACATCGAGGTCAGGCTCACCGACGAGGATATGGCCCAAGGCCTCGACCCTCAATTGGAACTGGCCATCGACTATCTGCAAAGATGACGGAGAAGACGGTAGCCGTAAACCGCAAGGCCCGCCACGACTATGAGGTCGAGGAGACCTACGAGGCGGGCTTAGCCCTAACCGGCTCGGAGATCAAGTCGGTTCGGGCTGGCCGGGTAAACCTCAAGGACAGTTACGTGGTCATCAAGGAGGGGGAGGCTTGGCTGCTCAACACTCACATATCCCCTTATAAGGAGGCTAGTCGCCAAGGTCACGACCCCCGGAGGAGCCGGAAGTTGCTCCTCCACCGGACGCAGATTGCCCGGCTATTGGGCAAGGTTCAAGCCAAGGGTTATACTATCGTGCCCTTGCGATTATACCTCAAGGACAGATACGCCAAGGTGGAGATAGCCCTGGCCCGGGGCAGGAAACTCTATGATAAGCGGCGGGAGATAGCGGAAAGGGAGGCCCGAAGGGAGATGGAACGGGCCTTGGCTCACCGGCGGAAGGGCGGAGATAACCACTAGCCGTCGCAAGGCACGAATGACATCTATAACGCTTCAGGAGGCGAATATGGCTGAGGTCAAAATCGGCATCATCGGGGGGAGCGGCCTTTATGAAATGGAGGGGCTCACCGATATCGAGGAGGTGAAGGTAGAGACCCCCTTCGGGGAGCCCAGCGACGCCATCATCCTAGGGACCTTGGAAGGAAAGAGGGTGGCCTTTCTGCCCCGCCACGGGCGAGGCCACCGCCTCATGCCCACGGAGATACCAGTGAGGGCCAACATCTACGCCCTCAAATCGCTGGGGGTGGAGCGTATCGTCGCCGTCAGCGCCTGTGGCAGCATGAAGGAAGAGATCCACCCCCTGGACATGGTCATCCCCGACCAGATCTTCGACCGCACCAGGGGGCGAGTCAGCACCTTCTTCGGCCAGGGGATAGTGGCCCACATCTCCTTCGACCAGCCCTTCTGCCCAGAATTGAGCGACCTGCTTTATCAAGCCGCCCAAGAGGCAGGGGCTAGGGTTCACCGGGGTGGAACTTACCTAACCATGGAGGGGCCCCAATTCTCCACCAAGGCCGAATCGCGCATCTACCGCCAGTGGGGGGTGGATATCATCGGCATGACCGCTTTGCCGGAGGCCAAACTGGCCCGGGAGGCGGAGATCTGCTACGCCACCCTGGCCAATGTCACCGATTACGACGTCTGGCATGTCAGCGAGGAGCCGGTGACCCAAGAGATGGTGGTGCAAAACCTCCGGCGCAATGTGGAGAGGGCCAAGGATATCCTGAGGAGGGTGGTTTCGAATATCCCCGCCGCTAGGGCCTGCGCCTGCGCCACCGCTCTGCAAAACGCCATAGCCACCCAAAAAGATCTCATCCCGGAGAAGGCTAAACGGGACCTGAATTTGCTCATTGGGAAGTACCTCTAAGGGCTAAGAAACGAAGTGGCCGCAACGAGACCTCTCGCTGCGGCCTTTATTCTTCATAACTGCTTATCTACTAACGCCTGCAGAGCAGGGCCTGGCTTTCCCTATCGTTGAATTCGCCCACTACGATCTTATCCCCAGTCTCTCCCTGCGCCAAGGCTTTTTCCACGCTGATACAATTATCCCTGAGCCACTCCATCATCTCCCAGGGGGAGCGGAATTCGTTGCGCCGGCCATATTGGGTGGGACAGGGGCTCAACACCTCCACGAAGGCGAAGCCTCGATGCTCCAGGGCGCGGGAGAGGATTTTTATGAGGGGCCGCACATGATATACGGTATGGCGGGCTACGTAGGTGGCCCCGGCCCCGGAGACTAGGCGGCAAAGGTCGAAGGGGGGCTCGGGGTTGCCTGCAGGAGTGGTCACGGTGAAGGCCCCCTGGGGAGTGGTGGGGGTGACCTGGCCGCCGGTCATCCCATAGATGTAGTTGTTGGCGCAGATAACCGTCATCTCCAGGTCGCGACGGGCAGCGTGGATAAGATGATTCCCCCCGATGGAGGCTAAGTCGCCGTCTCCGCCGATGACCACCACCTTTAGTTCTGGGCGGAAGAGTTTGGCTCCCGTAGCGAAGGCCAGGGGTCGCCCATGAGTGGTGTGGAGGGTATCAGCGGCGAAGTGGGGGCTCGGTATCCAACCGGCGCAACCTATCCCCGATACAAAGAGCATCTTCTCTTGATCCAGCCCCACCTCCCTTATGGCCCGCAATATAGCCCCCAGGAGTATCCCGTGGCCACAGCCGGCGCAAAAGGGGGTAGGAAAGGCCTCTGGCCGGATGAGTCCCAGGAGGTTACTCTTCATCCTCGAAGCCCCCTTCGTCTTCTTCCTCCTCTTCCTCCTCCTCCAAAAGCAACTCCTCTTTTTCCTCGTCGATCTCCTCTTCCTCCTCCGCGGTCATACACCCCTCATCGGGATAGTATTCGATCTCGGGGGAGGTACAGAGGCTATCTTTCCAAAATTTGCAGTCGTCTTGCCAGCATCTCACCTTGGTCATGCTCCCTTTAACCTCCATCTTCTAAGATTATCACTAACCTCCTGGCTCCTTCAGTGCCTTGGAGGGTAGAAAGCAGCCCCCTTACCACCTCAGCCACCACTTGACGGGCAAAAGGGGTCCGCAGAGGGATCTCTTGCCCATCCGCTATCACCGCTACCCCCCGCTCCTGGGGCCCAGCGAGATATCGCTCCTCGATGAGATCGGCCAGGCCAACCGCATCTTCCAGGTCGAACTGGGGCACCTGGAAGTCGAAAGGCTGATCGGTGACCAAGGCCAAAAGTTCCTCCTCGCTGCACAGCAACTCGCCCCCCAGGGAGCGGCGGAAGACCTCTATTTTAGGCTTATCACCCCTCTTGTACCCCTCGGTGAGGACTATATCGACCTCGCTGAGGTAGGCCAGGAGTTCATCAGGCGTCCTCTCTCGTTCCACTTGTTTTACGAGGGCCAATTTACGAGGAGAGGAGATGAGCACGCTATCGCTCCCTGCTTGAGCCAAGCGCCAGGAATCCTTCCCCGGCTTGTCTATCTCGAAGCCATGGGCATCGTGCTTTATGACCCCTATCCGATACCCCCTCTTCTTCAACTCAGGGATTAGTTTCTCTAAAAGGGTGGTCTTCCCTACTTCCGACTTCCCTACGATGGAGATGATGGGGATCATACCTCTACCTCCTCTGGCCAATCCAGCATCTGGGCCGGGAGCCTCTCTCCCGCTTTCACCGTCCCCCTTCCTTCCGGCACCACCAATAGGGCGTTGG
>CAYUAM010000227.1:0-3576 GCA_964442805.1 uncultured Anaerolineales bacterium
GGCCCCGGTCATCGTGGCTACCTCTGCTGGCGCTCTCCATTATGCTGGCCTTGACTTCTTGCCCCTCCTCGTCCTGGCCTTCGCTCGGGCGGCCAGTGTGCCCGCCACCCTGCACCTGGACCATGGGCCGGACTTCGAGACGGTCATGGCCTGCCTTCGCCGTGGCTACACCTCGGTCATGATCGACGCCTCTAAACTTCCTTTCGAGGAGAACGTGGCCCTCACCCGCAAAGTGGTGGAGGCGGCCCACGTCGTGGAGGTGCCAGTGGAGGCGGAACTGGGGCGGCTATTGGGCGTGGAGGAGCAGGTGGCGGTCTCGGAGAGGGAGGCGGCTATGACCGACCCCCATCAGGCGGCGGAGTTCGTCCAGGCCGCGGGGATCGATAGCCTGGCCGTGGCCATCGGCAACGCCCACGGCTTCTACAAAGGGGAGCCAAACCTCGATTTCGAGCGCCTAGCGGCCATCCGTGAGCGGGTGGAGATACCCCTGGTGTTGCACGGTGCCTCTGGCCTCTCGGACCAGGATATACGCACTGCCGTCTCTTTGGGCATCTGCAAGATCAACCTAGATACCGAGATACGGGATGCCTTCGCCCGCTCGGTGAGGGAGACCCTGGCTCAGAGACCGGAGGAGATAGACCCCCGGAAGATATTGGGGCCAGCCATAGAGGCCATGCAGAGGGTGGTGGAACGCAAGATCCAACTCTTCGGCAGCGCGGGCAAAGGGTGATAGGGCGAAACCATTCGTTAGGTTTCTTCGTTGAGGGGAAGTGATGGCAAATAACGATCTCTTCCTGGGCTTGGACCTGGGGGCCACCAAGATCAGCGTTGCCCTGGTCGATATTAGCGGGAAGATAATGGCGCGGGATCGCCGAGAGACCCCTTCCGCTAGAGGGGTGGCGGCGGTGGTGGAGGCCTTGAAAGAGGCGGCCCAGGTGGTGATGGCCCAAGGGGGCGTGGTGCCAGCGCAGGTTAAGGCCGTAGGTCTGTGCACGCCCGGCCCCATCGACGCTGTAAAGGGGGTGGTGACCCATCCGCCCAACTTGCCCGGCTGGCGAGATGTGCCCCTCGGACGGCTGGTGGAGGAGGCGCTGGGCAAGGCCGTCTTCCTGGAGAACGACGGCAACGCCGCCACCTTGGGCGAACGCCGCTTCGGGGCTGGCCGCGGGAGCCATCATATGATCTACGTCACCGTCAGCACCGGCATCGGCGGCGGCTTCATCTTGAACGGTGAACTATACAGTGGGGCCACCGGCGCGGCGGGGGAGATCGGCCACATGACCATACTACCGGATGGGCCTCTCTGTGGTTGTGGGAACCGGGGCTGTCTGGAGGCCCTGGCCTCGGGCACGGCCATCGCCCGTCAAGCGCGTGAGCGGGTGGCTGGAGGAGCGCCCACCTTGATGGCCGACCTGGTCGAAGGCCATCTGGATCGCCTCTCTGCCAAAGTGGTGGCCCAGGCCGCCGAGCGGGGCGATATTCAGGCTCAAGAGATCCTCGCCGAGGCCATGAACTATCTGGGTATAGGCATGGCTAACCTGGTCAACCTCTTCAACCCCCAACTGATGGTCATCGGGGGAGGGTTGAGCAAGATGGGAGCCCGGCTCTTTGACCCGGTCCGTCGGGTCATCCAGGAGCGGGCCTTCCCCGTGGCCGCCCAGGCGGCGAAGGTAGTGGCCGCGGAACTGGGCGACGATGTGGGGGTAGTAGGTGCGGCCACGGTAGCCATGGTCAGGTTGAATAAAAATAGTCCATAAGGAGGCAAAGTGGCAGTCAAGGTAGGGATTAACGGTTTCGGCCGCGTGGGGCGGCAGGTTTTGAAGGCCATCCTGGAGGAGCACCCGGAAACCCTGGAGGTGGTGGCCATCAACGACCTCTTCGATGTCAACACTAACGCCCACATGTTCAAATATGACTCTAATTATGGCCGCTTTCCGGGCACGGTGGAGGTTAAAGGGGAAGAACTGGTGGTAAACGGCCAGGCCATAAAGAGTTTCGCCCAGCGTGACCCTAGTCAACTCCCTTGGCGCGATCTGGGAGTGGAGATAGTGGTGGAGTCCACCGGCATCTTCACCACTGGCCCCAAGGCCTCGGTGCACCGCCAGGCAGGGGCCAAGAAGGTAATCATCACCGCCCCGGCCAAGGAGGAAGATATCACCATCGTCTTGGGGGTGAACGAGGGGAAGTATGACCCAGCCAAGCATCACATCATCTCCAACGCCTCTTGCACCACTAACTGCTTGGCCCCGGCCGCCAAGGTGGTCAACGATAAATTCGGTATCGTCAAGGGGCTCATGACCACCGTTCACGCCTATACCAACGACCAGCGCATCTTGGATCTGGCTCACCGCGACCTCAGGCGGGCTAGGGCGGCCGCCCTCAATATCATCCCCACCTCCACCGGCGCGGCTAGGGCCCTGGCTTTAGTCATCCCGGAGTTAGCGGGCAGATTCGACGGCTACGCCCTGCGGGTGCCCACTTCTACCGTATCCGTGGTGGATTTCGTGGCCACAATAGAGCGGAAAGCCACCACTGAGGAGTTGTTGGCCTCCTTCAAGGAGGCGGCTGAAGGCTCTCTGAAAGGGATCTTGGGCTATAGCGAGGAACCCCTGGTCTCCATAGATTATAAGGGCGACCCTCGTTCCTGCATCGTTGATGCCCAATTCACCCGCGTCCTAGGCGATGACATGGTCAAGGTGGTGGCCTGGTACGACAACGAGTGGGGCTACTCGGTGCGGGTGGCTGACCTGGCCAATTATCTGGTGAAGAGGGGTCTGTAGCGAAGCCGATATTGAGCCATTTGACGAAGCGTGGCCAGGGTGAGGCTTTTACCTCTGGCGACTTATGTTACTTGTCTATTGGAGGGCTTTCATGAACAAGAGGACGGTCAAAGATGTGGAGGTCAAGGGGAAGCGGGTCCTGGTGCGGGTAGATTTTAACGTGCCCTTGGCCCAGGGAGAGGTGGCCGACGATATGCGCATCCGGGCTGCCCTCCCCACCATTCAGTACCTCTTGGAGCAGGGGGCAGCGGTGATCTTGATCTCCCACCTGGGCCGCCCCCAGGGCCAGGTCAAGGAGGAGTTGCGCTTGGACCCCGTGGCTCGACGCCTCTCCCAACTTCTGGGTCAGGAGGTCATCAAGGTCGATGACTGCATTGGGCCGGAGGCCGAGGCTGCGGCGGCTGCCCTCCAGCCTGGGGAGGTCCTTCTCCTGGAGAACCTGCGCTTCCATGAGGAGGAGACCAAAGGGGACGAGGGCTTCGCCCGCAAACTTGCCGCCTTGGCTGGCCCCCATGGCCTCTTCGTGAACGACGCCTTCGGCGCCGCCCATCGGGCTCATGCCTCGGTCTCGGTGGTGCCTCGCTATCTGCCCGCCGTGGCTGGCCTCCTGATGGAGAAGGAGTTAAATTTTTTGGGGAAGGCCCTGGAGAGCCCGGAGCGCCCCTTCGTAGCCGTCCTAGGCGGGGCCAAGATCTCCGACAAGATAGGCGTCCTGAAGAACCTGCTGGGCAAAGTGGATCGATTGCTGGTGGGCGGGGGGATGGCCAACACCTTCCTCAAGGCCCAAGGGTACGAG
>CAYUAM010000228.1:0-3554 GCA_964442805.1 uncultured Anaerolineales bacterium
GGGTCTTTCGAAGGGAGGACCTCTATTGGGGTCCCCAGTTAGAGAGGGCGCCTGATATTTGTTTCCTCCTGAAGGAGGAATATAAAGCTCTGGGCACCTTGGATTTTTCCTCCCATCGAGTGATAGAGCCGGTCTTCGGGAACTCTGCCGACCATCGCATGGAGGGGTTCATCGCCCTCAGGGGGCCAGCGGCGAAGGATAAAGCCAGACTGGAGGGCGCGCGAATAATAGATGTGGCCACCACCATCCTCTATCTCATGGGCGTTCCCATACCCAACGATGTGGATGGGCAGGTTCTGGTGGAGGCACTCAAGGAAGAGTACGTGATGGCTAACGAGATCGTTCACGGCGGTATCCCTTCAGAGGTGGAGATCTTGGAGCCGGCTTACTCCCCCGAGGAGAGCGAGGAGATAAAAGAGCGGTTGAAGGGGATGGGCTATTGGGGGTAAGAGAGGCTAGGGGTTCGGGCCTTTGGGGGAGGGGGGAACGAGTCTCTTCGGGGCTGAATAAATATATCTTCCTCCTCCTTTGCCTTTTGGCGGCCATCATCTTCTGGCAACATGGGCCACTAGAGCAGCCCGTCAAGGGCGATCCAGGAAATTATATTTACATGGGCCAAGAGATAGCGCGAGGAAAAGCGCCTTATTCATCCGTTGTCGAGTACAAGACTCCGTTAATAGGTCTCCTGGGCGCTTTGGCCGTTATTATTGGTAGGGTCTTTGAGATCCCTGATTTGATGGCCATACGATCGCCGCGGTGGGTTGAAGAGGACTATCGCTTGTATTTTCAAAAGGGTAAGTTTAAAGTTAGTAGCAAAAGCCAATATGAATATGACAAGAAAACGACGAGGATCTACATTGGGGATGATAAGGTAGATTAGGGAAGAGCCTCATAAGTTGGAGAAGGCAGGTAGATGGTATCTGAGAGTATGAAATTGCCGGCCTCGAAGAAAAAACCTTGGTTGCTTGATGCCCTTTTGCTGGCCTTTCTTTTCGGTTTGGCGTCCTTTGTCTTCTTCCAATACCGCCCTTTTGAGCGAGGGATAAACGGCGATGCCAGTATGCAGATATATGTGGCTCAGGAGATCGCCCGTGGCCATCCTCCCTATGTGACGGTATTTTTTCCCAAGACGCCTTTGACCGGCCTTTTTGGGGCCATGGCCATCTTGGTTGGCCGCGCTTTTGGGATATTTGATGTCGTAGCCATTAGGGCTCTATTCTTCCTCATAGCGGTGATGTGCGTGCCTTTTATCTACCTCTTGGCCAGGCGATTGGCTGATAGTCCCGTTGCCGGGGTCATGGTCGCTCTTGCTTTGATATTCACCCCCCACTTTGGGCATTATGCGTGTGCCGGGCCGGAGCCGAAGATTTTGACCGTACTGTGGGGATTGATCAGCCTTTGGGTTTTGACTCGAGGCTCATGGTTTCTTGGTGGGTTGGCGGGGGGCTTTTCCTTTCTCTCCTGGCAGCCCGGAGGGGTATTTATCTTCTTGGCCTTGGCTATGGCTCCTCTCTCCACCACTACTGAGCGGAAAAGAAGTTTCCTACGGGCTCTTCTAGGAGCGCTCCTGCCCCTGTGCCTCGTTGCCTTTTATCTAACGGCGGTTGGGGCCCTTGCTCCCGCCTTCCGCCAGACCCTCTCCGATCACGTGGCCTGGGTGTTGAGCGGCGGCCGGGGGGTGGCCGTGGGCCCGGGGGCCAGAATCTTACGCATTGGAAATTGGATGCGCAATTCGCTCATCCAAGTGCCTTGGTTCCCCTGGCTAGGGCTTGTCGGTTGGGCCACCTTCACCTTAGAAAGTATCTTCTCCTTGAGATGGTGGCGGAAGGATGCCCCCTTGGCCCTGGCCAAGATGCCCTTGCTATTGTCGGGATATTTTTGGTTATTGATATCTCTCTGGGAGGGGGAGGGGTCTCCAGACTTTATACCCTTGGACCCCTATATAGCCTTCGCGGTGGGCTGGCTGACCTGGCAGGTGACACGAGGGGCGGCGAGGTTCTTGGGGGCATTCATTTCCCGCAAGTCTGGGCCCCGTTTCCAATCCTCTATTGGTCTAACCTTGATCGTATTATTGTTTTTATATGGCAGAGCTGGTTTGTCCGTAGGTGAGATGCCAGCAGAATTATCTGAGCAGATGAAATCGGCCGCTCAGTTAGATGAGGAGTTGGGAGCCGAGGGAAAGATTCAGGCCTTCGGCCATTTAGGGCTCTTGGTGTTGACCGGAAGGTCGAATCTGACCCCCATGATCCACCTGGGGCCCAAACACTATAACTTGGCTACCCATGAACCGGGAGGCTTCCAGGCTATATTGGAGACGATCCAGAGGGAGCGGCCGGAGATAGTCATAATCTCCAGACATCATTGGCGACCATGGGTCAAACCGCTGCGAAAATTCCTGGTGGAGAACTACCAAAATCTGGGATCAAATACTTTTAAACTGAGAGGCAGGTAGTATGCAGGACAAGAGGAGAGTAGTAGTTATAGGGATCGATGGGGGCACCTTCGACGTCCTTCGGCCCTTAGCGGAAGAGGGGAGGTTACCTACCCTCGCTGGGTTGATGGCCGAAGGCGCTTGTGGGGAGTTGACCTCTACCATTCCCCCCATCACCGCCGCTGCTTGGACCTCCTTTGCTACGGGTAAGAACCCGGGCAAGCATGGTTTAGTGGATTTCGTCTATTTCCCCCGACAAGGCTACACGGTCTCCGTGGCCAATTCCCGAAACTGGAGGGCTCAATCTCTTTGGAAGGTCCTGAGCGAAGGAGGATGGAGGGTAGGAGTGGTGGGCGTTCCCATGACCTATCCTCCGGAGGAGGTCAACGGTTTTCTCCTGACTGGCATGATGACCCCTCCCCAAAGCGACGATTTCGCTTACCCTCCCCATTTGGCCAGGGAACTGGCCAAGGAGGTGGGGCCATATGTTGCCCACGCCGGCGAGGGGGCCTTGCCCAGCAATTTAGATAGGTATCTGGGCAAGATAAAGGCCGATACGGCCCTGAGGGTTAGGTGCGCTCTATATCTGGCCCGAAAATATGAACCTCAATTCTTCATGTTCGTCTTTGGAGGGCTGGACCCTCTCCAACACCAATTCTTCAACCATATAGCGGGGATGAGGGGCCAGGAAGAGAAGAGGGAGAAGATACTCTCCGTTTACACGGATGTTGACCGTTGGATATCCGAGATAGTGGAGAGCGTCGGCCAAGGGGCCACCATCATCTTCATGTCCGATCACGGCTTCGGCCCCCTTAAGGCCTTCCTCCATTTGAACAACTGGCTATTGGCTCGGGGTTATCTCTTTTTAAAAGGTGACCCTTTGAGCCGAACGAAGCGCCTCCTTTTCAGAGCCGGCTTCACCCCGGAGATGGCTCATAACTTGACCCGACGATTGGGTTTGGACCTGCGGCGGAGGATGAATAGGGGGAGGGCTTATCAAAGGTTACAGCGCATATTCCTCTCCTTCAAAGATATAGATTGGGAGAGGACCAAGGCCTACGCCTTGGGCCATATCGGTCAGATCTATATCAATCTGCGGGGGAGACAACCTCAAGGGATAGTA
>CAYUAM010000229.1:0-3538 GCA_964442805.1 uncultured Anaerolineales bacterium
ACGAAGGAGAGGATGATGAGGATGGCGAAGATGGTGCCCGCCAGGATGGCTATCCTCTTCAGGTCGGAGTAAACGTAGGGGTATTGCTCCGCCAAGGATACGGCTACCATCTCAGGGCTAGGCGCAGCCTTCACCTCCCCTTCCTTTTTCCTTGGGGGCGCAACGGCGACTGCCGCAGGCCTTTCCGCCCGCGCCTGAGCCGTAGGTCGGCGCCTCTTCTTTTCCTCTCGTCGCTTCGCTCGCCGTTTCTTAGCCATTCTCTAACCTCCAGGTTATTGCCCTTCCAACTCAGCCATGACCACCAAACGATGGGTATCTATCAGGTAAGGGTAACAGGTTATGAGGGTCAGGGTGGCCTTAGTGGTGGGCCCCATCACCCCCACCTCCGTCGGCCCCACCACTCTCTTCTCCCTGACTATATAACGGTAGGGCGTCTCGCCAGCGTAGATTAGGACCTCATGGCCAGGCTCGAGAGTACCCAGTTCCTTGAATATCTCCCCGAAGACGTCGTCATGGCCGGAGATGACCATATTGCCCCGCTCCCCCGGGTTGGCCGAACCGATATGATGGCCGGCCCCCATCTTGAGTTCCTCCCAGCCGTCCCCCTCCACCACCGGCGCGTCCACCCCGATGGCCGGGATGACGATGCGAGTGGCCTGCTCTGGGCCGAGGGTGGGGATGGGAAGGGGGGTAGAGCCCTCCATGAGGCTGCGGTAGGGCGCGGGCACCTCGCTACTGGGAGGGGAACTGCTCCCCGGCAAGATGGAGGGCAGGGTAGCGGTCGCCTCCGCTCCCCCTCCTCGGAGTTGAGCCACCTCCCGGTTGAGGAGGCGAAGGCTGGAAAAGGATGATAAGAGCACCACTATAAGCCCCCCTAAAGCGCCCAACTCCACTAAAAGGAGAAGCCGGTCTCGCAGCCTCCCCTTCCCCGAAGGCCTAGGCTTCACCCTGGCCGGGGGAGCCACCGAGGGACGAGAGGGAAAGACAACCGTCTCAGGCCCATCCGACGGCAGAGGCGGTGGTTCCTGACCACCTCGAGAGGGGCGAAGGCCAGGGACCTCCTCCCTCAAGGGTGGCTCAGCCTCCAACCCCTCCACCACCGCCCGGAAGCGGCGCAGTCGCTCTTTTCGCCCCTCGATCTCCGGTCGATCCTCAGTCATGGCCTTAATATTTTAACCTTCCCTGGGATGGGGGTCAACCCCCGGCCACCTTCCTCCATCCCACGCCCTTCATCATATCTAGGAAGAGCCCCACCTCCTCGGAGCGCAGGATGAGGAGCAGGGAGATATAGGCCAGAAGGCCCAGGCCGCCGGCCCCAGCCACTATCCAGACCTCGCCTAAGGGGGTCAAAGCCAAGGTCGTAATGAGCCAGCAGGCCGCCCCATAGACCAAGAAGGCCATGGCCGCCGAGGCCAGGCCTGCCTTGCAGGAGGCCAGAAGGAGGCCCTGACCTCGTAGGGCATCTAAACGGCGGTGGGCCAAAAAGAGCATGACCAAGGCGTGGCTGGCCCACTGCACTGAATTGGCCAGGACCAATCCTATCATCCCCAAGGGCCGGATGGTAACGAGGGCCACCACCAGATAGACCAAAACGGCCATTACCCCCACCAGGACCGGGGTCTTGGTATCCTTGCGGGCGTAGAAGGCGAAGATCAAAGGTTGATCTAGGGCGGCGAAGGGCAAGCCCAGGAGGTAAAAGCGGAGGGCTTGGGCGGTGTGCAAGGTATCATAAGGGAGGAAAGCCCCATGCTCGAAGATCAAATCGATGATGGGAAGGCCCAGGGCTAAAAGCCCGGCCGTGGCCGGGAGGATGAGGACCAAAACCATTCGCAGTCCCACCCCCAAGGTGCGACGGAACCTGAAAGCCTCCTCGCCGGCGGCGAATTGGGAAAGGGAAGGAAGGACGGCGGTGGCGATGGCCACCGCCACCAGACCCAGGGGGAATTGGATGAGGGTGGTGGCGTTTTGCATCCAGGCTATACTTTGGGGGCCGGTGCGGGAGGCCAGGTTTCGATCGATGGCTATCCCTACCTCGCTCACCACCAATCCCAAGAGGACGGGGAGGTAAAGGGCTACCATGCGGCCTAGCCCTGGATGGCGCAGGTCGAGGGAGAAGGAGAGACGTAGGTCGCGCAGGCCGGGGAGCTGAACGGCCAACTGCAATACGGAGCCCAAGAGCACCCCAAAGGACAAGGCGGCGATGCCCAGCCGGGGGGAGAAGAGGAGGGCGGCCAAAATTATCCCTAAGTTGAAGATGGCGGCGGCGAAGGCGGGATAGAAGAAACGTTGGCGGGCGTAAAGGAGCCCGGTGGAGGCCCCGGAGAGGCCGAAGAAGAGCACCGCCGGGGTTACCAATCGCATCAGCCGACTGGTCTCCGCCTGCAGGGCAGGGCTCAACCCCCCTCCCAAAAGCCAGGTCACCAAAGGAGCCCCTAACTCCAGGAGAAAGACCACGGCCAGGAGTACCACCGCCAGGAGGCTGAAGACCAGGCTAGCCAAGCGCCAAAGTTCCTCTCGCCTCTCCGGTTTGGCGTAGTCGCTGAAGACGGGAACCAGGGCGGCGCTGATCATCCCCCCGATGAGGAGGTCATAGATCATGGTGGGGACGATGGCGGCTACGCGGAAGGCGCTCACCAAGCCGGTGGCCCCGAAGAGGTGGGAGATGACCGTCTCTCTGATCAGCCCCAGGAAGCGGCTGGCCACGTTTCCCAGCATGAGCAAGGTGGCCGCCCGAGCGATGAGGCGACTCTGCCCCGGAGCCACTCGCGAGGGGCCTTCCAAGGCTAGCCTCCCTTCTTCAATTGAGCCCGGAGGCGATCTATGAGGCTGGAGGTGGAGACCCCAGGGGCGAGGAAGAGGATCCGTACCTCCCCCCCATAGCAGAGGACGGCAGGGGCCTCGGGCAAAGTCTCTAGGGTGTAGTTTCCCCCTTTGACGTAGAGATGGGGTTGAAGTAGAGAGAGCAACCTCTCCGCCGTATCCTCCTCGAAGATGACCACATAATCCACGGCCTCCAAGGCAGCCAATACCTCTGCCCTCTCCTCCTGGGGCACCAAGGGATGGCCCTCCCCCTTCAACCGTCGCACCGAGCCATCGCTATTGAGCCCCACGATCAAGACATCCCCCAGCCCCTTGGCCTCCGCCAGGGAGCGCACGTGGCCCACATGCAGGAGGTCGAAACAGCCGTTGGTGAAGACCAGCCTCTTGCCTTCCCCTTTGAGCCTGGCCACCATGGGGAGGAGTTCCCCTAATGACACGATTTTTGCCCTCAGCCCACACCTCCTTCTTCATTCTACAACACCCCCTCCCTCGATACAAGGCCACTATTTTTAAGGCTTCCCCCCTTGCAAAAGGGGGCGGGGGGTGATAAACTTGATTCGAGATGGCTGGCCAGGCCCTGTATCGCAAATATCGTCCTCGCCGTTTCTCCGAGGTCATCGGACAGGAACACGTGGTCCGCACCCTACGAAACGCCCTCCTTCAGGGGCGCATCGTGCACGCCTATCTATTCACCGGGCCCCGGGGCACGGGGAAGACC
>CAYUAM010000230.1:0-3528 GCA_964442805.1 uncultured Anaerolineales bacterium
CTCATATTGACCGAGTTCAGCACAAGCACCACCACGGTTATTAAAGGTGAAAGTGTGCTCAACTAAGGTCAGTGATTTGTCGTATTTTTCGATGGCGAGTTGAAATTCATGTAGGGCGTAATATACGTTGCCAAACTCAAAGTATTCCTGAGCAGACAGGATTATCGCGTGAGCAAATGATTCTAGTTGTTTTGTAACGTTTTCCAATTTCTCAATAGCGTCTGAGGGGAGAGGGTGGCCGTTTTTTACTAGAGGCTCTCGTAAGGGAATGTCGTACTGCTCTGCTAATTCGTACAACTCTTGGAAAAGGCGAGCAACCTCTTCTGGGGATTGGGACCTTCGGGGTCTCAGACGGCGTCGGATATTTTGTATGGCCCAAAAGATGAACCTGATAAGACCGGCTACTGCTGCCAGGAAGGGGATGATTAGAACTGCTGGATTCTGGCGGAAGGCTTCCCAATTCATTTCAACTGAATCCTACCGCTGGCAGAGGCTAATCAATGCGAGGGAATGTTCAATCACGCACCAGCGCTTTGAACGCCTCGTTCTCTTTGAGGCCGGCAAAGTCGGGGTCTTGGAGGGCTTGGGCCTTGAGGGCGGGGTCGATCTCAAGGGCCTTGGTCAGGGCCTCCAGGGCGGCGGGGGCATCGCCGAGGGTGGCATAAACGGCGGCCAGGCCGTAACGGGCTTCCGCATCCTGGGGGTCGAGGTCGGCGGCTCGCTGGTAGTTGAGGAGGGCTCTCTCGTGGAGTTGAAGGGCAGCGCAAGCCAAGCCGCGATGATACCAGGCCTGGCCATCTTGAGCGTCCAGTTGGATGACCTGGTCGAAATCCTCCATGGCCTGCTCGTATTCGCCCAGGTTGATATAGGCCGTCCCCCGGTTGAAGAAGGCCGAGGGCAGGGTGGGGTCTATCTCGATGGCCCGGCCGTAGTCCTCTACCTCCTCCTCGTACCTTTCCAAATGGCCCAGGGCCACCCCCCGCTCCAGGTAGGCCCGGGCATCGTAGGGGTCGACCTCGATGACCTTGGCGAAATCGGCCACGGCCTCTTGATAGCGGCCTTGGTTGCTGTGGGCCAACCCGCGGTTGTAGTAGGCGGTGGTATAGGAGGGGTCCAATTCTATGGCCTTGGTGTAGTCGGCTATCTCCTCGTCACTTTGGCCCAGGGCCCCGTAAGAAGCGCCCCGGTTGGCATGGGCCTTGGCGTCTTGAGGGTCGAGTTTAATAGCCAGATCGAAATCCTGGACGGCGGCCTCGTGACGGCCCAGGCTGGCATAGGCCAGGGCCCGGTTGTAATAGGCCTTGGGGTCGGCGGGGTTAAGCATGAGGGCCTCGGCATATTTGCCGATGGCCTTCTCGAAGCGGCCTAGGAGGAAGTAGGTGTTGCCTTGCTCGATCAGTTCCAGGAAGGTGGGGCGAAGGGCCTCCAAATCCACCGTAGCAGCCTGCAGGTCGTTGATTTGGGTTAGGATGGTCTCTATCTTCTCTTTGTTCTCCTCTTGTAGCGGGGTGGGGCTCTCCAGGTCCAAGGGGACGGGGGGGATATGGGCTGCTTGCCGGGCATCCCCCAGGGCGGCCTGGAGGCGCTGCCTTTCCACCTCCAGGCTGGCGAGGGCCTCCTCGGCCTTCCCCTCCGCCTCCTTCGCGCGCGCTCCTAGGCTTCTCATCTCCCGGCGATGGATGAGCCAGAGGGAGGCAACCAAGGCTAGGACCAGGACCACGAAGGCCAAGACCGCCCAGAAAAAGAAGGTAGGGAGCGGGTCGAGGAGCGGTGCGGGGATAAATGGTGTAGTCAAGAGAACAATCATAAACACATTTTATGCCCCATTAGAGGCCAAGTCAAGGAGGGATTAATGAGACCATTATCTTCGGCTTTGCTCGAGGCTCAGAAAGGGAGCCAGGTCAAGCCCGCGGTGCAGTGCGTGGTGAAGGACCGGCAGGTGCTGCATGTGCGGTTGAATTGGGAGTCGCTCTACTCCGGCTCCGAGCCGGAGGGCCCTAACCACGCCGTCCAGGCCGCCGATGGGTCGCTGGTGCGGGCCCGGGTGAATCCGGCCGATGGGAGCCTTTATCGCCAGAGGGTTACCGACCCAGAGCAGGTGAGCCAATGGAGCAGTTGGACCTATGTGACCAGCGCCTGGGCCGGGGCCCAGGTGGCCTTGGCCGCCCATCGAAGCGCGGCCTCGGTCTTCCTCTTCTATGTGGACCCGGACAAGAGGACGGTGAAAGTGAGGGAATCGTCCGACTATGGGGCCTCCTTTGGGGCGGGGGTGCAGGTGGTCCAGGAGGGGAGCGGCGCGGAGGTGAAGGCCCTGGCCGCCGAGGTACAGGGCAACGGGGAGCCCATCCTCTTCTACGGGGTGAATCCCCTGGGGGGAGGAGCGGACTCGGTGGTGAAGGTGGTGAAGAGAAGTGGTGGCACCTGGGGGAGTCCCGCCACCTGGGACAAGGGGACGAAATATCTGATCCAGGCCCTGGCCGTGACCAGGGATAGGGACTACGAGATGCTCATGGCCGGCCGGGATGACGGGACGGGATTCCCCTGGCGGCTCTGGTCCATCGTCTACGGCGATGGGAGGGACGTGCCCGCCGATACCTGGAGCAGCCTGAAGGAGGTGGAGATGGCCGACCCCGACCTCCCCTTCCAGTACACCTATCCCACCCTTAAATATGTAACCCTATACCGGGCTGCCTTCGTGGGCTCCTACACTGGTTCGGGAGGGTATAGCCGCCTCCATTTCATGCGCATCGCCAGCGGTTCAGAATTCATCTCCTCCTATTGGACGGAGCCTGACCCCTTCGACCTTTCCACTACCTATGGGGCCGCCCTGGCCGCCCTCCCCACCGGCGCTTACCTTTACCTCATCGGGGCTAACTTCGCCCGGAGGGCCTTGCTCGCGGGGGCCCCCTCGGTGGACCTCTCCTCCCGGGCGGTGCGTTACCGAGCGGTGGACCGGTGGGGAGAGGGTGGGGCGGTCATAGAGTTGGACAACTCCGATGGGGCCTTGAACGATATCGGGGAGAGTCCTTATGAGGCCGTGCGTCGGGGGGCCTTGGTGGCCCTCTCCCCGGGCTACCTTACCGATGAGGGGCCCAAGTATTGTCGCCGCCCCGACCTCTGGATAGACAGTTACCAGTTCGTAGTGCGGGGAGGCACCTCCAGGTTGATCCTCTACTGCCTGGGAGGTTGGGGGCTTCTTAGGTCTTGGCAGGCCAGGCGTCAATACCGTTGGGCCGAGGAGGAGGACAACGTCTTCCAAATAGCCTCCCGCATCTTGGGTTTCTTGGGGCTGGATCTCACTACCAGGGGCCAATACTCCCCTGAATTCGTCAACTTCTACCCTCCCTTCACCATCCAACCGGGGGAGGAGGGACGGGAGGCCCTCCAGCGTCTGTTGGCCAAGGTGCCGGATCTCATCTATTGGGACCTGGAGACCGCTTGCGCCAAGGAACTGTCCTCCTCCGAGGCCTCGGTTTACAGTTATGGGGGGCCGGGAGAGCATATCATCTTGGAAGGTAGATACGGCTC
>CAYUAM010000231.1:0-3511 GCA_964442805.1 uncultured Anaerolineales bacterium
CTACAAAAAGGATCATCCCTTTCTCCTGAGGCAACCCCAGATAGGCTTTGGCCTCGCTAGGGGGGAAAGGGCGAAAGAGAGCCAGGTCCACCCCACAGGGGATCACCTCGATCTTAGAGGGGTCGGCCCCGTAGAGCCCCACCATCTGCCTCTTCTCCAGAGGGTTGGCCGCCACCAGCCTATCGGCGAAGGCCATGATCTCCCCCTCGGCTCGCAAGCGGCTCTCCGATTCACTCTCCTCCCCCCTTCGGGCCACCCGATTCTTCAGATGGCCTAAAGTGTGGAACATCTGAATCAGGGGGACCCTCCACTCCTGCCGCAGATGGCGAGCCACTAAGCCGGAGAGCCAATAGTGGCTGTGAATCAGGTGATAAGATATCCCGGCCCTCTGGGCGAAGGTCAACACCCCCTCGGTGAACTCAGGCAAATGATGGTATACTAGGTTCTTATCGTAAGGGCTTAAGGGGCCAGCGGGGATATGGATGACCCGAGCGTTCTCCCCCAAGGGCCTCATCCCCACGAACGCGGGGTCCTGAGCCCGGGTGAAGACGTCCACCGAGAAGCCCCTCCGCCCTAGTTCCCGGCTGAGGTCTCGCACGTAGACGTTCATCCCCCCCGTCTCCTTGCCCCCCAGGGTGGCCAAGGGACAGGTATGGACGCTGAGCATGGCGATCCTGAGCATAGGGCTATGACCTCAATCCGGCAGGGTCAAAGATAGGTGATAAATTTTCGTATCCCGCGCCCCGAAGCGGTATTTATAATCCTCGTCCCCTCGCAAGAAATCAAAGACCTTTTTTGCCTCGCGGATGGCCTCCTCGATGGCATAGGCCGTGGCCAATAGGCCAGGGCTCAAGGCACTGTAACGCTCTGGGTCGTAGCCGGAATTATAAAGCAAAATCGAATCTCCATAGTCGAAGCAAAGGAGGCTGGCCACCTTCTCCCCGTTGATGATAACGAAACCCAGCCTCAACCAGCCGGCCCGGAAGATGGCCTCCGCCATGGCTAGAAAGAACCGCCGCATTGGAGGGGCCATGAAACGACGCTTCTCTGGGCTGCTCTTTCGATGGAGTTCCAAGAAGATCTCCATTTCTTGGGAGAGGACGGCCCCATCGTCCACCGTGTGCCATTCCACCCGGGCCTCCATCTGGGCCCTCCTGACCTTGCGCCGCAGTTCGTGGCGCTCCTTCCGGTCCAGCCTCTGGAGATACCCTTCCCAGCTCTCCGGCAAGGTCATGAGGGGACAGACCCCCTCCACCTCAGCCTCAACCGCCAGTCCTCGTTCGACGGCCAAGGAAGGGAGCAACTCCAGCGTGGGCGAGGTAGCCGGCAGGTTGTGGAGATCCAGCCTCCGTCCCGGATATTCCTCCCTCAAATGGTCCAGGATGGCTCCCCAGATCTCCCTCTCCTGTCCCCTGAGAGCGATGATATCCAAGTAGTCGGAGACCTCCATGCCCCCCACCAGGCGGAGGTCCCTCCCCTCTGTAAGGTAAAAAGGAGCCAAGCCCACCAACCGTTCCCCTTGGCGCAAGGTGAGGAGCGTGAGGGGGCCTTCCCCTAGATATTCCCACCACACCCTTTGCCACTCCCAGGTTAGGAATAGGGTATTGCAGGCGCTCTCCTCCAGGAGCCGGTTCCACTCTTCCCTTAGAAGGGAGAAAACGGCTTTATCTTCATGGCTCTCCAGCCTCATTGAATCAACCCTCTGTAATCACCAAAAAAGCCTCATAAGCCGTATGAGGCCTTTTTTCGTTTAAGGGGTGGAAAAAGGTGAGATGGTTAGCCCTCCCCTCCATCCTGCGATGAGGCCCCTTCTGCCTCATTCTCCTCCGTGGAGGGATACTCATTTTCCTCGGGTGCTTCTTCCGATTGCGTCCCTTCCGTTTCAACAACGGCCATTTCCGGGGAGACCATCTCTTCGGAGGGCACCTCCGCCAAGGTTTCCTCCCCCTCCAACTCTTCCAAGGAAGGGGCTTGCCTGAGGCTCAAGGCGATGCGCTTTCTGGCGGAATCGATGCTTAGGATCTTTAATGGCACCACATCGCTTTCCTGAATGATATGGCGCGGGTTATCCAAAGGCACCTCCGAGAGTTCAGAGATGTGGATCAAGCCTTCGATCCCTTCATCTATGCGAGCGAAAGCCCCAAAATTCATCACCTTGGTGATAGTGCCCTTCACCATCTGCCCCACCTGGAATTTATCGTCCACCAGGCTCCAGGGATCGGGCTGCAATCTACGGAGGCTGAGGCCGATCCGTTTCTTTTCCCGATCCACGCGAAGCACATAGGTCTCCACTTCCTGGCCGACTCTTAGAACCTCCCGAGGGTGCTTCACTCGCTGCCAAGATAGTTCCGAGATGTGGATCAAGCCATCTGCCCCCCCTAGATCCAGGAAAGCACCGAAATCGCACAGGTTGCTCACCTTCCCGGTGCGGATATCTCCTTCCTGGAGCTCATTGAGGAGCCTTTCCTTCTGTTTTTCCCTAAAATCCCTCATGGCCGCTCGCTGAGAGAAGATGAGACGGCGCCGATAACGGTTCACCTCGATGACCTTCAGCGGGAGTTGGGCCCCTTCCATCTTGGCCAACTTCTCCATGCGCGATTCGGGGCTCTCCCCACCTCCTAAGTCAACCAATTGCGAGGCGGGAACGAACCCCCGGATCTGACCGAAGGGCACGATGAGGCCTCCCTTGTTGTAACCGGCTACGGTGCCCTCGTAGACCTCCCCCTCAGCCAAATACCTTTCTGCCTCCCGCCAATCCTCTATGGCCCGAGCCATGTTAACCGAGACCAAAACCACGTCCTCAGGGGTTTCCGGTCGCAAGACATAGACCGACATCTTGTCCCCCACCTTTATATTGGCTCGCACCTTCTCGTCTAGTTTCTCCAGGTCCTGAAGGGGGACAACCCCTTCGGTTTTGGTCCCGATATCGACCACCAGCCGGTCCTTTTCGATCCGTACCACCTCGGCCTCTAGGATATCGCCTCGCTTAGGACGGCGATAGTCATACTCTTGGTTCAGGAACTCCCACATGACCGAAGATGGTTCCGTCTTTTGATCTTCTACTGAACTTTCCTGAGCCATAATCCCATCTCTTCTTAAGTTGTTGCTGCGGCCAGGCTCACCTCCGCCTCCTCTGAGGCTTCCTCTTCGACCTCCTGGCTGGGGAATCCCGTCCCCGCCGGTATCAACTTACCGATGATCACATTCTCCTTCAGTCCCCTAAGTTCGTCCAACTTCCCCTCGATGGCTGCCTCAGCCAAGACGTTTATGGTGTGTTGGAAGGAGGAGGCAGCCAAGAAACTCTCCGTGTTGAGGGCTGCCTTGGTGATGCCCAAGAGGACTTCTTGAGCCGTGGCCGGCGCGCCCCCTTCTTCGGCTATCTTGCGGTTCGCTTCTTCAAACTCGAGGCGGTTCACCAACTCCCCCTGGAGGTAACCTGTATCTCCGGGAGCCTTCACCCTTACCTTGCTGAGCATCTGACGGACGATGATCTCCATATGTTTATCGTTGA
>CAYUAM010000232.1:0-3497 GCA_964442805.1 uncultured Anaerolineales bacterium
GGCTGCTCGTATAACCTGCTGGTCAGGAGGAGGTATTGGGGGCAGGTCTCGGCGAAGAGGGGTTGCCCTTTCCCTTGGGCCTCCTCTACCCTCTCCAACCCCTGGGCGGTGGTGAGATGGGCGAGGTAGAGGGGGGCCTGGGCTGTGGCGGCCAGGGCGATGGCCCTCCCCACCGCCTCTATCTCCGCCTCGGGGGGGTGGCTACGGGCGTGCCAAAGGGGCTTCCTTTTGCCCTCGGCCAAATGTTTGCGGGTCAGGTAATCCACCATGTGGCCGTTCTCGGCGTGGACCATGATCAGGGCCCCCAATTCGCCAGCCCGGGCCAGGATTTTGAGAAGGCTCCCGTCGTCTAACATATACCTCCCTGGGTAAGCCAGGAAGGCCTTGAAACTGGTGATCCCCCTCTCCGCCATCTGGGTCATATCCTCCAGGGTTTCAGGGCTGACCTGGGTGATGGAGATATGGAAGGCGTAATCGATGGCCGCCTTGCCCTGGGCCTTCCCCATGCGTGATTCCAAAGTCTCAGCCAGCCCCTCTCCCGGCTCCTGGTCGGCGAAGTCGATGATGGTGGTGGTGCCCCCGCAGGCCGCGGCCACCGTCCCGCTTTGGAAATCGTCGGCCGAGGTGGTGTCCATCACCGGGAGTTCCAGATGGGTATGGACATCGATGGCCCCGGGGAAGATATACATGCCGGAAGCATCGATGACCTCCTCGGCCGCCAGTCCCTGGCCGATGACGGCGATGCGGCCATCCTCGATGGCTATATCCGCCCGGTAGGTCTCCTTGGCGGTGACGATGGTCCCGCCCTTAATGGCCAACTTCATGCTCACCTCTTCCATATGATATGGGGGCTCCTCCTCGATGTCAATGGCGTTGCAGGGGCCTGGGCAAAAGTGTATAATTTTAAATGATATGTGGGAGAAATTAGAAGGTCTGGAAAAGCGATATCAGGAGTTGAACGGCCTCTTGGCCGACCCCAAGGTAGCCACCGACCCGGCCAGGGTCCGGGAATACGCCCAGGAACTGGCCGATTTGGAGGAGCCGGTGGCCCAATATCGGCGCTACAAAGAGGTGGCCAAGGAGTTGGAAGAGACCGAGGCCATGTTAGAAGGTGACCTGGACCCGGAGATGAGGGCCCTAGCCCAGGAGGAGATCCGGAGGCTGGAAGAAGAGCAGGAGCGACTTGAGGAGGAGTTGAGGCGTTTCCTCCTGCCTCGGGACCCCTACGACCAGAGGAACGTCATCATGGAGGTCAGGGCCGGGGCCGGGGGGGAGGAGGCCGGCCTCTTCGCTGCAGACCTCTATCGTATGTATGCTCGTTACGCCGAGAACCACGGCTGGCGGACGGAGATCCTCAGTTCCAACCGCACCGGGGTGGGAGGCTTCAAGGAGGTCATCTTCGCGGTCAAGGGGAAGGGGGCCTACTCCCAATTGAAGTATGAGAGCGGAGTACACCGGGTGCAGCGGGTGCCCCTCACCGAGGCCAGCGGTCGCATCCACACCTCCACGGCCACGGTGGCCATCCTGCCGGAGGTGGAGGAGGTGGAGGTGAAGATGGCCCCCGAGGAGCTGCGCGTCGACGTCTTCCGCTCCTCTGGCCACGGCGGCCAGAGCGTGAATACCACCGATTCGGCGGTGCGCATAACCCATCTTCCCACCGGCCTGGTGGTTACCTGTCAGGATGAGCGTTCCCAGTTGCAGAACCGCCAGCGGGCCTTCTCCATCCTTCGTGCCCGCCTCCACGCCTTGGAGGAGGAGAAGCAAGCCGCCGAGGTAGGGGCCAAGCGGCGGGCTCAGGTGGGGACTGGAGAGCGCAGCGAGAAGATCCGTACCTACAACTTCCCCCAGAATCGGGTCACCGACCATCGCATCAACCTCACCACTCATCGCTTGGAGGAAGTCTTGGACGGGGAGTTGGACCAGATCATCGGGGAGTTGGCCACCAGCGAAGAGGCGGCCAGATGGGAAGCGTTGAGGGATGAGGCCCCAAAGTGAAGGCCACACCATCGCCCAGGCCTTGCGTTCGGCTACCCTCTCCCTTCAAGAGGGGGAGGTAGATAGCCCGCGCCTCGATGCTGAGGTGCTCCTG
The DNA here is from genome assembly GCA_964442805.1 of uncultured Anaerolineales bacterium. Classification (GTDB taxonomy): domain Bacteria; phylum Chloroflexota; class Anaerolineae; order UBA7937; family UBA7937; genus CAYUAM01. The sequence continues at coordinate 2,090 of CAYUAM010000232.1, forward strand.
GCCCATCACTTGGGCCTCACTCGGAGCCAACTTTTGGCCCGCACCCATTTCCTCCTCAGCCCTGAATTGGAAGAAGGTTACGGAGCCCTGGTGGAGCGGCGCCGACGCCGCGAGCCGGTGGCCTACATCACCGGATGTAAGGAGTTCTATGGGTTGGAGTTCCGAGTGACCCCGGAGGTGCTCATCCCGCGCCCGGAGACGGAGGTCCTGGTGGAGGTGGCTTTGGTCCTGGCTCGCCAGGGGAGAAGCCCCATCGCCGAGGTGGGAACGGGGAGCGGGGCGGTGGCCATCGCCTTGGCCCGGAACCTCCCCGGCGTCAAAATCTATGCCACCGATTCTTCGCCTTCGGCCCTGAGGGTGGCGGAGGAGAACCGTCGCTGCCATCAAGTCAGCCTTTCTTTCCTACAGGGTGACCTACTAGAGCCTTTGCCTGAGGCGGTAGCCTTGATAGTGGCCAACCTCCCTTACCTCTCCCGTCAGGAGTTGGAGGAGGCGCAGCCGGAGGTGGCTCGCTACGAACCAAGGGAGGCCCTGGATGGGGGAGAGGATGGGTTGAAGTGGCATCGCCGCCTCTTCGCCCAAGCCCCTGAATATCTCCTCCCCGAAGGGGCCATCTGCTTGGAGATGGGGGCCGACCAGGCCCAAGCGGTGAGTGGCTTGGCCAGGGAGGAATTCCCTCAGGCCAAGATGGCGGTGGTGAAGGACCTGGCTGGCTTGGATAGGGTGGCGGTGATATTGACATGAGTTACCGGCTTTTAGCCTTGGACCTCGACGGCACCATAATGGGCCGGGGTTTCTCCCCTTCCCCCCGGGTGAAGAGGGCGGTGAGGGAAGCGATGGGGAAGGGGGTGAAGGTTACCTTGGCCACGGGCCGGGTCTTGGGAAGCGCCCTCCCCTTCGCCCAAGATCTGGGCCTCACTGACCCTTTGATCTCCTCCCAAGGGGCCCTCATCTGCGCCCCCTTCTGCCAGCCCTTGGCCCGCTGGACCATCCCCTTGGATTTGGCCAGCCGCTCCATCGAATTGGCTCGAGAGGCGGGCCTGCGAACCAGCGCCTATGTGGGGGATCTCCTCTACCTTGAAGGGAGAGGGCCTAGCCTTTCCTACCCTCCCTCGGTGGAGATGCGAGTGGTGGAGGACCTTCTCTCTTCCCTCCAGGAGGAGCCCCTAAAGGTGCGCTTCGAGGGGCCCCGGGAGGTCATCGAGAGGTGGGCCGTCACCCTCTCCCAGGAGTTCCAGGGGCGGCTTAACCTTTCCCGCCCCGACCCCGCCTCGCTACAGGCCACCCACGCGGAGGCCTCCAAGGGGAGGGCCTTGGCCTATTTAGCCGGCCATCTGGGGATACCGCGAGAGGAGGTCATGGCCATCGGCGATTACGATAACGACGCCGATATGGTGGCCTGGGCGGG
>CAYUAM010000233.1:0-3463 GCA_964442805.1 uncultured Anaerolineales bacterium
ATAGAGATCGATTTCGAGGAGGCGGAAAGGCCCCGTCGCCTGGATAAGATAGAGGGGCGGATTCATCTCAAGGGGGAGATACCAGAGGGCAGAGAGGAAGCCCTGATGCGCATTGCCAGACGTTGCACCCTCACCACCACCATTGACCGCCCTCCGGAGATACAGATTACTTTGGTTCGAAAGTAGGATATCTGGACTGAGCGAAAAATGACTTAGGGCAGGCTTCTATACCTGCCCTATTTCTGACATCGTGATTGAAGATAGGGAGGGGATAAACCCCTCCCCTACATTTATTCCTGTGCCTTCAGTTTTTTGAACTCCTCGGTGAGGACAGGGACTACCTGGAAGAGGTCGCCCACGATGCCGTAGTCGGCTACCCTGAAGATGGGGGCCTCGGGGTCCTTGTTTATGGCCACGATATATTTGGAGGTCTTCATCCCCGCCAGGTGCTGGATGGCCCCGGAGATGCCGCAGGCGATGTAAAGGGTGGGACTGACCACCTTGCCCGTCTGTCCCACCTGGTAACCGTGGTCCTTCCAGCCGGCGTCCACCGCGGAACGGGAGGCTCCCACCGCCGCGCCCAGGACATCGGCCAGTTCCTCCAATACCTTGAAGTTCTCTGCCGATTTCATCCCCCGGCCTCCGGAGACGATGATCTCCGCCTCGGTCAGGTCCAGCCGTGCCCCGGCCTTCTTGATCATCTCTATCACCTTGGCCCGTATCTCTCCGGTGTCAGCGGGGATGTTTATAACCTCGGCGGAACGGGAGGTATCGGGCTCCAGGGGGGCGAAGATGTTGGGCCGGATGGTAGCCATCTGGGGCCGGGTCTCCTCCACCACCTTAGCCGTGACCTTGCTGGCGTAGATGGGGCGGGTGAAAAGGAGGCGGCCGTCCTTGACCTCCAGGTCGGTGCAGTCGGAGGCTAGCCCCACCGCCAGTTTGGCCGCCAGGCGGGCCCCCAGGTCCTTGCCTCGCGTGGAGGCGGCCAAGAGCGCCACCGCGGGGTCGGTTTCCTTGATGAGACGGCTCAGCACCCTGGAGTAACCCTCTGGGGTGTAGTTCTCCAGGGCCGGGTCATCGGCCAGATAGACCTTCTCGGCTCCGTAGTGGGCTAGGCTGTCGGCCAGGCCAGAGACGCCGGAACCTAGGAGGGCGGCGCCTACGCCTCCCCCTAACTCTCGGGCTATCTCTTTCCCCTGGGCTATCATCTCGAAGGTGACCTTCTTCAGTTCGCCCTCGCGAACTTCGGCCACCACTAGAACGTCGTTGGCCATTTTCATCTCCTCACAGGATCTTCGCTTCCTCGCGCAGGAGGCGGGCTACATTCTTGGCCGCCTCGAGGGGGTCTCCGGTGAAGGTCTTGCCCGCCTCTCGGCCGGGAGGGCTCATCACCTCCACGAACCTGATCTTGGCTGCTTGGCTTCCCACCTCCTCCGGCTTGAGCCCCAAATCTGGGGCCTTCCATTCCAGGATGGCCTTCTTCTTCACGGCCATGATCCCCTTGAGGGAGGGGTAGCGGGGCTCGTTCAACCCCTTCTGGGCGGTGAGGACCGCGGGCAAAGTGACCTCCGTGACCTCGTGTCCCCCCTCTACCTCCCGGTGGGCGATGGCCTTTTTGCCATCCTCGGAGATTTCCAATTGGACCACCAGGGAGACATGAGGTAGGTCTAGGATCTCGGCTAGGGCGGCCCCCACCTGAGCATGATCCTCATCCACCCCCTGTTTTCCGCAGAAGATGAGGTCGTACTCCATCTTCTCCAGGGCCTTGGCCAGGATGAGGGCCGTGGCGTAGGGGTCGGAGCCCTCAAAGGCCTCATCCACCAGGTGCAGGGCCTCGTCGGCCCCCAAGGCCAGGCCACTTTTGAGGGCCTCCTTGGCCCTCTCTGGGCCCACAGCGATGACCGTGACCTTCCCCTGGCCCCGCCGCTCCTTGATGCGCAGGGCCTCCTCGATGGCGTATTCGTCATAGGGGTTGACCACGTATTCCAGCCCCTCCAGGTCCAGACGGCCATCCTTGACCCTGATGGTGCTGGCCGTGTCTGGCACCTGTTTTACGCAGACTACTATGTTCATCTCACCTCCATGGTCTATGACTCCTGCTCCTTTGCGAGGATCTGCGGTGGCCTATGTGGCCCCCTCAATTCAACTGCCGATAAAGCCTCCAAGGAAGACATTAGCAGGGCTCACAACGCCGAGGGGGATTTTACCACCGACGGGAAAGGGCTGTCAAACGAAAAGGCTCGTTCGCGCGAACGAGCCTCGTCAGGGATGCTCTAACTGCATTGAGAGTAGCCGCAGGCCGGGCAGCGGATGCAACCTTCCACGAACTCCAATCTGGCTCCGCACTCCGGACATTCGGGGCACAAGCCTAGGAGGGTGTGCGGCGCCTCCACCTCGTCGAAGAGGGGGAGTTGAATCCCGTTGGACTGAACGTATCTTTCCATGGCCCGGCCGATGGCATCGGCGCAGGAGAGGACCATCTGCCCCTCCTGCCAATTGGGGGCGGGGCAGCGGATGCCCCGCAACTGACGGATGACGGCCTTGGTCTCCACCCCCGAGCGCAGGGCCAGGGAGATGAGCCGTCCAATGGCCTCCGACTGAGAGGCTATACAGCCCCCCGATTTCCCTATCTGGGTGAAGACTTCACAAAGCCCTTCCTCATCCTGGTTGATGGTCACATATAAGGTCTGGCCGCAGCCCACGGAGATCTTCTCCGTGCTGCCGCGAGTGATCTTGGCCCGGGGACGAGGGGTGCGGGAAACGCTGGGAGCCGGGCGCTTTAGGCCCAAATCCAGGACCTGATGCTCTCGGCTCCGGTCTCGGTAGATGGTGAGTCCCTTGCAACCGCTCTGATAGGCCAAAAGGTAGGCCTTCTTCACCTCCTCCACCGTGGCCTCGTGGCGGAAGTTGATGGTCTTGGAGACGGCGTTATCGGTATGACGCTGGAAGGCTGCCTGGATACGCACGTGCCACTCCGGTGCTATATCGTGGGCGGTGACGAAGAGGCGCTGGACCCTTTCTGGCACTTTTTCCAGCCCCTTCACCGTGCCCCGCTCCGCTATCTCTTGCATCAACTCCTGGCTGTAGAAGCCCTCTCGGATGGCCGCCTCCTCGAATAGAGGGTTCACCTCCACTAGGTCTTGGCCCTCCAGGACGTGGCGGACATAGGCCACGGCGAAGAGGGGCTCGATCCCGGAGGTGGTCCCGGCGATGATGCTTATGGTCCCGGTGGGGGCGATGGTGGTGACGGTGGCGTTACGCATGGGCCATCCTTGCCAAGGGGAGAGGCGTGGCCCACTCTCCTGATCGTAGGTGCTGCCTGGGTAGTTAGGGAAATTCCCTCGCTTCTGGGCTAAGGCCGAGGAAGCCTCTTTAGCCGTGGTTTGGATGAAGCCCATCACCTCCTCGGCCGCGCTCACCGCCTCGGCGAGAATGCCGTGCAGGCCGGGATCGGTCACGATCA
>CAYUAM010000234.1:0-3430 GCA_964442805.1 uncultured Anaerolineales bacterium
CCTCCCCCTCCGCAACCAGGCCGATCTGGGGGACCTGCCCCCCGAGGCCAAGGAAAAAGTGAAGTTCATCTTCGTGGACACCGTGGATGAAGTGCTGGAGGCGTCCCTAGAGGATGATCACGTCAAGGAAGCCACTGAGGGGGAAAAGTGAAGATAAGGGTAGCCATCCTGACCACCAGCGACTTGGGAGCACGAGGCCAGCGGGAAGATATAAGCGGAAAGGTCATCAGGGAGATGGTAACCGAGGGGCTAGATGCTCAGGTGGTGGAATATCAGATCGTGCCCGACGAGCAGGAGGTCATAGAAACCTTATTGGTGGAGTGGGCTGATGTCGCGAAGGTAGATCTGATCCTCACCACTGGGGGCACGGGCTTCTCCCCCCGGGATGTGACCCCTGAGGCCACGCGGGCGGTGATAGAGCGGGAAGCCCCCGGCCTGGGGGAAGCCATGCGAGCCCAAGGCCTGAAGAGCACCCCCCACGCCATGCTCTCCCGAGGTCTGGCTGGCATCCGTGGCCTCACCTTAATCATCAACCTGCCGGGGAGCCCCAAGGCGGTGCGGGAATCGTTGGAGGTCATCCTCCCCGCCCTGCCCCACGCCATAGAGATCCTCAAGGGCGGAGCGGAGGCAGCCCAGCACCATCAATATGAGGAGAAGTAGGTTTGTCAGAGGAGAGGCCTAGAAGGACGTCATTCTATGTGGGCATCGGCTGCCTGGCCCTCGCCCTTTTTTGCTGCTGCACCCTATTTCTAGGTGGGGCCCTCGTCTACCTTGCCGGTCGCTCGGCCATGCAGGAATCGCCGCAGGTGGAACTGGAGGTGGTCCCCCCTCCTGCCCCCGTGGAAGTAGGGGAAGCCTTCTCCCTTCAGGTCACCGTGGCCAACCGCACCTCCGCCCGCCAATCCCTCCAAGTCATGCTCCTGCCCACCGAGGGCATGGCCTTGGAGGTGATGGAAATCCAATCTCCACCCTTATGGGGGCCCATCAGCATAGGCGGGGTGACCACCGTCCTCTTCGAGGATATAGCCATAGAGGAGGAGCGAATCATTACCCTCACCCTTAGGGCCCAGGGGCGGGGTACCCATCTTCTGCTCCTGCGGGCCAACCTCGGCCTCTCCCACGGCCGCACCGAAGAGGTCAAAATCGAGGTGCGATGAAGCCCGCCTAACCGAGCCAGGCTACTAGTCGCCGCGGCGCCTTTACTCCACAGCTGTAAGTTCCCAGAGCGTTCCCTGTTGAAAGAAAAAAGGTCGTGATCTCTACTGCCACGACCTTATGTTTTAGGAGGGTCACTTATACCTTATCACCAAGAAGCGGTAGAGTTTCACCGGCTCCTGAGGGCCGATGCCCGCCTTCCGGCAGCAGATCTCTATCTGTTGCTCCGGCGTCTCCACCCCCTCCAGGTCGGGGAGGAGGAGCCCCCGCCGCCAACCACACTCCACGATGACCCCATACCGTTTGGGGTCCAGGTCCTCCACCCCCTCCACCGGCTCGGCGGGAGTGAGGACATCCACGGAGATATCCAGGTCGTCCAGTTCATCCGCCCTCACCGGGGGGAAGCGGGGGTCACGGGTGGCCGCGGCTATGGCGTTGCGGATCACCTCCTGGGCCACGTTCTCCTCCGTAGGCTGGATGGTACCGATGCAGCCTCGTAACTGGCCACGCTTCTTCAAGGAGACGAAGACCCCTGCTCGCTCCCGCATCTCTGGGGTCAACTCCTCTGGGGGAGGGATGACCTGCCCCTCCTCTATGAACCGCTCGATGGTCTGCCTGGCCAAATCCACCAAAGGGTGAGCCTCTTCCATCTCCTCCCTCCTTCGACCATTCTAACCCCCGCCCTTTCCCCTGTCAAGAACTCCCCGGACAAGCCCTTTGACTTTTATGTCAAACAAGCAGGGCACAAAGAAGAGCCAAGGCGAAATCTAAGGCTAAGCCGACACTTCACAGGAAACGGAAAAGTTGCGAGGAAAGGCTTCAGCACGGTGGCCGCGACACGAGGAGAGATGCCCCCGAACTCTCTATTACATCACCCTTCTGCCTTCTTTTCCCCGTAGACCCCTCTATATTCCGGCGGCAAAAGTTCAGCCAGGCGCTCCATTATGAAATCGGCCTGGGCCTGCAATCGCTCCTTGTGGGAACTCCCCGGCGGGTTCTCAGGCAGCCTGAAAGGTTCGCCGATGATCACTCGCAGATGGGGCCGCTTTAGCCGTTTCAACTGTTGAGGGGCCTTCTCCGTCCCGGTAATGGCCACGGGAAACAGGGGGACACCTGCCTTCTCGGCCAAGAAAACGGGCCCCGTCTTTCCCCTCTCCAAGGCCCCGGTGAGGCTCATCCTCCCTTCGGCGGCTATGCCCAATACGCCCCCTTCCCTTAGCACCTTCAGGGCCGCTTCCAGGGCCCCTCGGTCGTATCGCCCCCTATGGACCCAGATGACCCGTCCTAGCCTCAACAATTGCCCGGTGACCGGCACCTTCTGCAGGTCGGCCAAGGCTATCCCGGTGAACCGCCAGGGCAGGCTGGCCATGAGGAGAAGGGGGTCCAGGTGGCCCAAATGGTTGAAGACCAGTAGAAGGGGCCCCTTAGGAGGCACCTTCTCCCGCCCCTCCACCTCCCAACGGGTCAAGATCTTGAGAAGCAAGACTATTATGGCTTTGCTGAACCAATAGAACACTTCTCGATTCCTTCCCGGAAATCATAGCAGGATAGAGTCGTAGAGAAATAGGCTCAATAGTGGATCACCACCAGAGTCCCCGGGTCCGTAGGGCTAGAGTATACCGCGCTGCTCCCCTGAGGCAAGGTCGGACTGGCCCAGTTGAAGAGCCACTGGGCATCGGTCAGGTTCAGGTTGACGCAGCCGAAACTCATGGGGGTGCCGAAGTTGCTGTGCCAGTAGGTGCCATGGATGGCGTAACCGCTGTAGAAATACATCACGTGGGGGACATCTGGCAGGTAGTAGTAATCGCCGGTGGCCTGGGAGCCGCCGGTCATATCGTCGTAGAGGTATTTACGCTGGATGCGATATCGCCCCGTGACCGTGGGGTGGGCAGCCGTCCCCGTGGAGACGATGGCCGAATAGACCAGCCTATCCCCCTCATAGGCCACCAGGGTCTGGGCGGTTAGATTGATATCGATCCATCTCTCCTCTCCTCCTGGGAGAATGGAGGGGGAGCCACTCCCCCCGCTAGGGATTATCAGCCTCTGGCCGGCATAGATGAAGGAAGGGTTGGACAAATTGTTGGCCGCAGCCAAAGCCAAGACGGTGGTATTATACTTATGAGCGATCTGAAGGAGGATCTCTCCTCTCTGCACCACGTGGATTAGGGAGGGAGAAGGCTCCTGCGGTGGCGAGGAGGGAGGAGAGGTGCGCAACACCTGTCCTGTCCAGATGAAATTGGGGTTAGAGAGGCCATTAAGGGCGGCTAAAACATCG
>CAYUAM010000235.1:0-3386 GCA_964442805.1 uncultured Anaerolineales bacterium
CTCCTTGGGGGTGATGGGGTACTCCTGGGCCAATTGCACCACCTGGAGGTCTTTCACCGATAGTTCGTAGCCGCCGGGGGCCCGTTCATCGGCGCGAACGAGGCCGGTGACGGTGAGGGAGGACTCCTGAGTGAGGCTTCGAGCGGCCTGGAAGACGGCGGGGCTCACCTCCTTCTCGAAGGCCACGCACTGGATGATCCCCGTGCCGTCCCGCACCAGGAGGAACTGTAGGCGGCCCTTATCGGTCTTGCCGTAGAGCCAGCCCTTGATGGTCACCTCTTGGCCCTCGTATTTGGCTATATCCTCAATATAGGTCTGCTTGGCCATAGGACACCTCCATCTACATACTAACCCCTTCGTGATAAGGAAGTTGGCGCGATTTTCTTGAAAAGCCAAATGTTGTTATCGCTGTAGAGAACCTCATATTCTTCGCTTTCCAGGAGGAGATCGAGCAACCCCTTGTCAAACCTATCTGTACGCAAACGGCCCCTCCTGAGGTGTTGGTTGATGTCAATAAGAATATACTCAGCCCTTCTCCACATGACACGAGCCACCGTCCCCTGGCGGCTGCTTCTGGTCCGGAGGAGGAGGAGGAGAATAGTTTGCTGCTGGGTGAAGTTGGAGCCGATGTAGCGGGATGCAGCCAGGGAGGCTTCATGGGGGACTAGGGCTCTCACCTCCTTGACACTCTGGGCGACCTCTTCATCTACCGCATAACGCAAGGGATGGATGCTGCGAGAGAAAGGCAGGGAGCCGAGCCAGTAGGTGGAGAAGGCAGTTGTCAGGAGGACCAAGATGGGCCCTAGGGTGATCAATCTATGTTGTTTTAGGGGTTGTTTGACTAGATTCATCACTCTTCGCATTCCCAGGATGGCGCTAAGGAAGGCGATGGGGAGGAGAGCATTCACGTGCCAGGAGGCGGGGTTCATGGGAAAGTGGTATTGGATGGAGAGGGCGGCGAGGAATGTTAGAAGCATGGGCATTATGATGAATAGAGAGGGTAGGTCAGCCAAAGGTAGAAGGAGGAGGGGGCCGATGAGGAAAAGGAGATACCTGATGAGGGCGGAAGCCAGGTTACTGAGCCCAAGGTTTCGGAGTTCAAGGAGTTGGTCAAAGGACAAGAGGTAATAAGGGGCTTGGCCACGCAGAAAATGGGGCATGATTACCTTAGTAGCGGCAATGAACCAGAGGATGGAGAGGGCGGTCATAATGGTGCCGAACCTTCTCTCCCTTTTGACAAGGAACAGGTAGAGGCCTAGGGTAGCCAAGAGTATGGCCCACCTCTCATCCACGGCCAGGGCTAAGAGCCAGAAGAACGTGGCTAGATAGCGTCTACCTTTCTCGAGGGAGTATAAGGAATAGAGCAAGAGGGGAGGGAAGAAATTATCGGGGTGGAAGCCCAACTGGAACAGGTTCAAATTCGCCCTCTGTAGCGAGGGGTGGAGGAGGTAGGCTAGGGAGAGGGAAGTGGCGGCTAGTTCGCTTCGCAGGAGGTGTTTGGCTAGGAGGAAGATGACGATGGCTCCCGCTCCGCCGGCCAGGGCCTGGAGGAAAAAGAGGGTATAGGGAGAGGGGAAGAGGGCGTAGATGGGGAGCACCAGGAGCATGATGAGGCGAAAGTGTTCAGCGAACAGGGAGCCGCCTTCGGGGAATCTAAGGGTTGTTTCCAGGAATCTTCCGTGCAGGGAGTTATACATAGCCTGGTTGTATTGGCCCAGGTCTCTGGTGCCCATATGTAGCCCTCGATAGAGCCTTATTTGTAGGTAGAAGAATAGGAGGGTGTAAGCGAGGCTAGCGAGGAGGCACAGTATCAGGCCTGGACTGCATCTTTCCGAGAGTCTCCGTCTTAGGTAGAACAATTGCACCTCCAGATTAGTGAGTCTCGGGTATCTTTCCCTTTGATCGACTTATGGGGAGCAGTGATTTGATCACGGCTATCTCCTCCGCCTCGAAGGCCCTCGAGACTATGAGGAGACCCAGATAGAGGAGTAGAGAGGCGGGGACTAGGATCAGGAAGTTTAGGCCTCGGAACCGCCATAGGAAGGCCGCCATGAGGAGGGCAGCGAGGAAGGGCCGTCCCAAGAGACGGGGCCAGGGGATGGGGGAGAGGTGTTTGCGCACCCCATAGTAGAAGGGGAGGAACAGCGTTATCTCGGAGAGGACGGTGATGGCCGCAGCGGCTTGATAGCCGTATCGGGGGATGAAGAGGAGGTTGGCGGTTAGGTTGAAGGCCACCCCGATGAGGAAAGCCCGGGTGAGGAAACGCTGCTGGTCGATGGCGATGAGGACGTATTGGGTGACGCTGTTGATGAAGCCCACGGGGGCGTACCAAACGAGGAGGCTCAGGGCGATGGCCGATTGGGGCAAAAACTGGGAGCCGCCCAGGATTAAGACCAGTTCCCGCGAATATACGGTGGTCAAAAGGGCCAAGGGCAGGCTGACCATAGTGAGGGCTTTGGCGGAGAGCATATAGGCCTTGATCAGCGACTCCCGGGCGTCTCGGGCATAGCGTGAGATGATGGGGAAGATGGCGAGGGTGAAGGTGGAGGGGATGATGTTGAAACCGTCGATGAATTTATAGGCCGTGGTGTACCAACCTACCTCTAGGTTCCCCCTCATGGGCTGAAGGAGGGTCACATCGACCCGGAAGAATAGGGTGGACAGGAGGTTATTGATCATCAAGGGGTAGGAGGCGTTGAGCATCTCCTTACCGAAGGGTGGGTCGAACTCCAAATGGGGTCGGAAGAAGACCTTGACCACCAGGTAGAGGAGGATGCTCATGGTGACCAGGTTGACCACCACCGAGACCCCGGCCAGCCCCACGAAGCCGAAGCCCAGAAGCAGAACCAAGACGCCCAGGGCCACCTTGAGGATGGTGGCCACGGTGGTGAGGGCCGCTGGGTACTCCATCTTCTCGTGGGCGCGGAAGAGGGAACTGAGGGCCGCGGAGATGTTGCCGGGTATGAGAGCCAAAGTCAGGAGGAGGATGGCCCATATGGTATCGGTGGAAAGGGCAAATAAACCTCGCCAAGCGAGAAGGAAGATGATGAGGAGAGGGACGACCCCTAGGAGGATGAGGAGGCGCAAGATGGCGGCGTTGGAGAGGTACCTATTGCCTCGGGAGGGGTCTTTAGCCACCTCCCGTGTGAGCAGGGTGTCCAAGCCGAAGTTGGTGACGATCTCGAAGTAGCCCACCATGAAGATGGCGAAGCCATATTTGCCTTGCCCCTCCGGCCCCAGGATGCGCAACATCAGCATGGCGAAGGCGATATCTATGGCTTTATTTAGAAAAGAGGTGCCCATGGGGGTGAGGCTATTCTTGATCACCCGCGGGATGGTGCCTTGGGCCTCCCCCCGGTAGAGGAAGCCCCAGCCCCAATAGCCAA
>CAYUAM010000236.1:0-3367 GCA_964442805.1 uncultured Anaerolineales bacterium
TGAATTCTTCCGAATTGAAAACATTTGACCTTCTCATCGTCGGTTCTCCGACCCAGGGAGGCAGGCCGACACGGGCGATTCAAGACTTCCTTAACAAAGTTCCGGTGCTCGCTTTTAAAGGTATCAACGTAGCCGCGTTCGATACCAGAATCTCGACGAAACTGGTCGGAATCTTTGGTTATGCTGCGGGAAGAATCGCTGGCAGTCTGAAAAGAAATGGTGGGACTCTCATAGTCTCACCGGAAGGCTTCTTCGTTAAAGGCACCAAAGGTCCGCTGGCGGAGGGAGAGCTGGAGCGGGCAGCCAATTGGGCTAGGGGGATTTTAGAGAGCAAGAAGTAATTTTCAATAAGCCGGTAGGTGAAGTGAACTTGTCACAACTGTTCGAAAGAATAATTAGGTTTTTACGCGCCAAAGAGTAGGTATCATCCTCTTGGCCATTTCTGTCCTCCCGTTTTTGATGATATGGAACATCCTGATTGCCCGAAGGCTCTTCCAGCTAGGACATGGCAAATCATTCCCGATGGAACTGTTCATAAAGAATAGATGAAGGAAAGAATTTGCCGCCAAGGAAAAACTTGAAATCGTCCTTTCCGCTTCCGCTTCAAGGCGAGGCGGGCGGAAGGGGGGTTTGGTCTTTGCCCTTCCACCCGCCGAACCCGTTAATGAAATCGGTTCGGATATTTTGAAAGACACACCGCCTGTCCTGAAGGAAGCCGAAGGACCTGTCAAAGGGCCAAGCATGTGGTTCTGTTACATGGTGAAATGCTTAGATAATTCCTACTATGTGGGTATCACCAAAGACCTAGAGGCGCGGGTCTCAGAGCATAATGCGGGACGGGGCTCGGCATATACGGCAGCCCGCCGCCCCGTGCGACTGGTGTGGTCTGAGGAGCACGACACGCGAAGTAGCGCCACCAAGCGGGAGCGGGAAATCAAAGGCTGGAGGCGGGCTCAGAAAGAGACGCTGATCGCGGAGAGGTCGCATAGCCTGGTCTAGTGCGCAATTGACGTGCAGGCGTATTTGACAAAAGGTGATAGTGAATTTATAATATTTCTGTACAGAAAAAGTAGCGTAAGAGGTATGATGTGGCCGTAAAGATTATGCCGGTGACGGACCTGAGGCAGAAGATTACCTCCGTGCTCAAGGAGTTGGAAGAGAGCAGCCAGCCCCTCTATATCACCCAGCATGGCCGCCCCAAGGCGGTGCTCCTCAGTTACCAAGGCTACGAGGCCCTTATCCACGAATTGGAGGATTTGGAAGATAGCCTTAGTATTTACGAGGGGAAGGAAGAGCCATCTCGTCCCTACGAAGAGTTCATAGCCGAAGTCTCAACGCCTGCCGGTGTACAGAGTAAGGATTAGGCCTAGGGCAGAGCGGGATATGAGGCGGCTTCCTCCCGAGGTCTTTGCCAGGGTGGACGCCAAGATCCAGGGCTTGCGCGAAGATCCAAGGCCGCCTGGGGTGGAGAAATTAAGGGGCAAAGAGGGCTGGCGGATAAGAGTAGGTGATCATAGACTTATCTATGAGATAGATGACCGATCTCGCGAGGTGATGATCTACCGGATTCAGCATCGTAGAGACGTTTATCGAGTCTCTTAACGCGGAGAGGTCGCATAGCCTGGTCTAGTGCGCACGATTGGAAATCGTGTAGGCCGAAAGGCCTCGGGGGTTCAAATCCCCCCCTCTCCGCCATAATTTAAGGAGGACGAGGTGAGGAGAATAGCCATAGCCCTCTTGACTATCGCTCTCTGCGCTTGCACCGCTCCCCTCAAAACCATTGCCCCAGCCCCTTCGCCGCCCCCAATCTCCACCCCCACGGCCACGCCGACCCCTGAGCCTATGCCCACCCCCACGCCCACGCCGCTGATATACGTGGTGCAGCCAGGAGATACCCTCTTCAGCATCGCTTCTCAATATGGGATCACCATAGAGGCCCTTTGCGAGGCCAACGAATTGGAGGATTGCAACCTCATCTACCCGGGCGATGAGTTGATAATACCGAGCGAGGGGGGCCCTTCCCCCACCCCCAAGGCGGAGCAGCCTGCGCAAATCGCCGCCCCTGCCGCCAACCCCCGAGACCTGGGACCCACCAGCGCCGAGGGCCAAGCGGAACTGGTCATCGCCAACGATAGCCCCTACCTCTTGACCTTAGAGTTCACGGGGCCTGTTACCGAAACTATCACCGTCGAGCCTTGCCCTGACTGCGAGGAATACACCGGGTTTGGGCCCATAGTCTGTCGTCCTGGAAGGCCCGATACCACCTTCAGGCTCTCCCCTGGCACCTACGAGGTCACCGCTAAGGTCAGCCAGGCCGATATCACCCCCTTCAGCGCCACCTGGGAACTGGAAGCCGACCACTCTTACAGCCAATGCTTCTACGCCGTGTCCGAGTTTGAGTAAACAACCGCTATAAGTGGGGCATCACTCCTTTTGCAGGCATTAGTGATTTGGCGAGGGATCGACTATACGGCCATTGCTTCTTCATTGTGACCCGGTTGGGGCGAGGGAAAGATGGGCTAGAATTTGCCCTTTTAAGCCATTTGTTCCCTAAAACATGAACCTGTGGAAGTCACTTAATCAATCATTTGTCTACGTTATTCTGGTAATAGCTATTGTTGTGCTGACGATGATCTCGTACATCACTTACATTTGGCCTCCTTCCTTATGGCTCCACCCCGAACTAATGGATAACCAAAGGCTGACAGCAGCTGAGATATGCGTAGGGGCCGGGGGCCTAATAATAGCTATCCTGGTTGGCGCTCTAGCGGTGTATGAATTTAGGCAAGCGCAGCGCAAACCTGACCTGGAATTGCTTTTTAAGCATGCTCGCACCCCAGAACCCTCTGACCTTTTTGAATTCCCCATCCTCGACACACCGCGCCCCCATGAATTCGAGCTAGTATTGCACAATAAGGGCAACGGTGTGGCTCGGCAAATCAAAGTCGATGTTTATTTCCTTCACGCCCCAATATTCTGGGCAGGTTCCAAACAACAAATTTGGTTGATGAACGATGGGATAGAGCCTGGCAAATTCTGGAGAATTGATGTCGAGGCTGGTAGCGGCATAAAGGCTCATTTTTATGGGCGAGAAGAATGGGTATGTCACGACAATGACTACCAGTTCATAGGGAAATTTGGTTTAGAACGAGAGCCTGGGGTTGAGTATGACACCGAGGAACATAGGTTGCCCTATCGTGTCAGGGCGGAGGGAATGAGAGAATGGAAGTCGGGTAATCTTCGCCTTAAGATGTTGCCGCCGGATGAGCCTGGCGTGCCTTGACTTTTTCCTCTTCCTAGGTTAGCATTTCTTGAGGCCGTGCTAGACGGGGAGCTAGCGGTGCCCTGTACCCGCAATCCGCTATAG
>CAYUAM010000237.1:0-3348 GCA_964442805.1 uncultured Anaerolineales bacterium
AGGTAGACCACCAAAAGGGCGGGAACGGGCAGGATAACCGTGCCGCTCCCCATGAGGTTGACCAGGAAGATTCCCAGATATCCATACCTCTCATAATCAGCCAAGCGGTGGCGAAACAGGAGGATAAGAAGTGTAATCGCCACCGCCAGGATGAAGGCGAACAGCCGCTGCCAGGTAGAGCCTCTCTGGACTGCTCGGTCGGACAACTCGCTTTCCTCCTACTCGGCTTTTCGAACCCTGGAAGGGACTCCCAGCCTGACTATCCTATCCTGGTTCTGGGCCACCTTCCTGGTGGCGTTCACCGCATCCACCACCAGGGGAGCGTGATTCACAACCCACTGGTAATCGTAGGCCCTATGCCCGGCGATGATGGCTGTAACATCATGGGCCCTCAAGAGCTCCTCGGTGAGGGGTTGGGACTTCATGACCAACTTCTGGGGATGGAAGACATCGGGGCCAATGGAGAAAGTGGGGATGTATGGGTCGTTATAGGCCACCACTGCGCCCCGAGCCAGGAGCAACTCTATGACCCGCTGGGCAGGGGAGTTGCGAGCGTCATCCACATCCGGCTTAAAGGCCACCCCTAAGATTAAGACTTTGGCCCCTTTTAGAGCCTTCCCTCTTTGGCCCAGGGCCTCGCTCACCTTGTTGCAGACGAAATAAGGCATGCTCTGGTTGACCTCGGCGGCCAGCTCGATGAACTTGGTGTAGAAATCGTACTCCCGGGCCTTCCAAGAGAGGTAATAGGGGTCCACGGGGATGCAGTGTCCCCCCACCCCCGGCCCAGGGTAGAAGGGCATGAAGCCGAAGGGCTTGGTGCTGGCCGCCTCTATCACCTCCCAGATATCTATGCTCATAAGTTCACATAGTTTGGCCAGTTCGTTGACCAGGGCGATGTTGACGCTGCGGTAGATATTCTCCAGGAGTTTGGTCATCTCCGCCGCCCTGGGGGAGGAGACGATATGCACCTGGGGGTTCAGATGAACCAAGACCTCCCTTGCCAGCCGTGCGCACTCCTCGGTTACGCCCCCCACCACCTTGGGGGTGGTCCTAACCGTATGTTCCCTGTCCCCAGGGTTGATCCTCTCCGGGGAGAAGGATAAGAAGAAATCCCGGCCCGCTTTGAGGCCACCCCTCTCCAGGAGGGGCAACACCTCCTCCTCGGTGGTCCCCGGGTGGGTGGTGCTCTGGAGGATGATCAATTGCCCCGCCCGTAGCCTCACGGCGATGCCCTCGGTGGCGGAGATGATGTAAGAGAGATCGGGGGCCTTGGCCTCGGTGAAGGGGGTCGGGACGCAGATAAATATTATGTCCGCCCCCTTCAAGATATCATAATCGCTAGTAGCGTTGAGCCGTCCGGCCTCTACCTGCTCGGCGAGTTCCTCTGAGGAGACATCCCCGATATAACTCTCCCCGCCACGGAGGGAGGCCACCCTCCCCTCGTCTATGTCCAGCCCCGTTACCTTGAACCCCGCCTTAGCGAACTCCAAGGCCAAAGGCAACCCCACATAGCCCAGCCCGATGACTACGATATGAGCCTCCCCCTCCTTTATCTTCCTCTTTAACTCCATCTCTACCTCCTCGGCTCCTCCAACTCCACTCTCTGCAGCCTGACCAGGCCCCATAGGCCAGCCAAGGCCACCACCCCGGCCACTACATAGGCCTCCACTATCCCCAGGAGCATGATGAAGGTGGCTATGACCCCCAAAGCCCCACAAAGTAGGTAACAGGCCATGACCGCCTCCCTTTGGGAGAGGCCTAGTTTCACTAAACGGTGGGAGAGGTGATCCTTCCCCGGGTTGGTGAGGGGGTTCAGTCCCCTCCGCAAGCGAGATAGGACCACCAAGGTGGTATCGAAGATAGGGAGGCCCAGGACGATGACCGGGATCATCCAGGTCTTGATATCCGGATGGCCGGGGAAGCGCAGTTTGATCCCTACCGCTGCCAGGACGAAACCCAAAAAGAGGCTGCCCGTGTCGCCCATAAAAATGGTGGCTGGGTTGAGGTTGTAGTAGAGGAAGCCTACACAGGCCCCCAGAAGGGCCGCGGCCAGGCTGCCCACCAGATACTGCCCGTTCAGGGCGGAAAGGAGGAGGAAGAAGGCCGCGGCCACCGCCCCGATCCCCCCCGATAGGCCATCCATATTGTCCAGGAGGTTAAGGGCGTTAGTTATGCCCACCACCCAAAGGAGGGTGACGGCGAAGTTTAGCCAGGGGTTGGGGAGGAAGGCCACCTTCACCCCAGCGGCAAAAAGGAGGGTGGCAGCCAGGGCTTGGCCCATCAATTTGAGGAGGGGCCTCACCCCCCAGCGGTCATCCCATATCCCCAGGAAGGAGACGAAGGTGGCCCCCAAGAGGATGCTGATCAACTCGGAGACGAAGAAGTAGCGCCTCTCCCCGAAGAGGAGGAGGGCCACGATGAAGGCCAGATAAATGGCGATACCCCCCAAGAGGGGCACCGGCGCTCGGTGTATCTTGCGGGCCTCAGGCACATCTACTATCCCCATCTTGGCGGCTATGCGCCGGAAGAAGGGGGTGATCCCCACCGCCAAGGCTAGGGCGGTGGCGAAGATGAGGAGCAGGTTCCCTCTCACTTCCCCTCCCAGCGGGCCATGAGGCTATCCCAAAAGGGCCTTTGATCTAAGGGGGCCATCTCTCGCGCCAGGCGGGCTTGGTCCAAGGCCTCCTCTAGCCTCCCCGTTTGATAGAAAAGGGAGGCCAGGCGGATATGGGTGCCCAGGTTCGTTGGATCAAGCCTTTCCGCGGCCAAAAACTCCTGGAGGGCCTCCTCGATTTTTTCCTCCCCGATATAGGCGTAGCCAGCGTCGAGGTGCTCCCTCACCTCCTCCGAAGCCGTGGTCATGGAAATCTGGTGGGCCCGGGCGGCGTAGAGGTCTAGGAGGAGGAGATAGCCTTCATCCTGAGCGGGGTCCAAGATTAAAGACCTTTGCAACGTAGTCAGGGCCCCCTGGTAATCTTCCAAGAGCAGGTAAACCCGGCCCCATTCATTGAAAAGACGGACGTTGTGGGGGCTCAGGGTGGTAGCCTTTTCATAGTAGTCTAGGGCCTTCTCCAGCCTCTCCCGACGTCCCTCCAAATCCGGGGTCATCTGACCCCAAACGGTATGGAGGCGCCCCAGGTTGGCGGGGTGATCGGCGTTATAGGGGCTGATGGCACGAGCCCTCTCCAAGACAGCCACGCCGCTTCGCATGAGGCTATCCCTATCCAAGGCCGCTACCTCCTCCGGAGAGAGGCGGAGGAAACCCTCCGCCGTCTGGGGCTGGAGGCTGGCTTGCCCCTCGGGGTTACCCTTAGCCGTCTCCACGATGGCTCGCCCCAGGAAGAGATA
>CAYUAM010000238.1:0-3337 GCA_964442805.1 uncultured Anaerolineales bacterium
TGGCGGCCCGCATGGTCCTGGAAGAACTGAGACCGGAAGATACTGTCACCTTATGTCTACCCCTCTTCTTGGCTGGCGACGAGCGAGAGAGGGCCTTCGCGCGATTCTACCCCACTATAGCCATTGATGGTTGTGATAAACTCTGCGCCAAGAGGGCTACAGAGAAGTACAGCGGCCCTGTTGCTAGTTATATTGTGGTGGACAAGTTGTTACAGAAGCGAGGCCTGTCACCAGGCGATAAGAGGCGTGAACTAGATGAGGCAGGCCAGCGAGCGGCGGAGGTCGTGGCCGAAGAGATCGTGAGCCAGGTAGAGCGCATACTGGGAAAAGAGAAGGCCGTCACAGCCGCGCTAGTGGTAGCGTCACCAGCCGGCGCGGGGACGACATGTGCTTGCGCCTCAGATATCCCCGTCACCCAGGTCAAGATCGATGGCATATCTGTAGGCCTGGTCGCCCTAGAGCCCATATTCAAGCAATTCTACCAAGAGGGTCATCGGGATGGGCCAGGGCTTGATGAGGATCTAATCAAGGCCGTCAAAGTCTACAACTATGTTCCCTCTAGCGCTGAAGAGAGATACAAGGCTGCTCTTCTGGAAGAGTATGAGAAGTTCTGCCGCCGCAAGGGGGGATAGATGGCCACGTACATCTATGAGACGACGGTTACTTGGAAAGGTGAGCACTGGGGCCATCTCAAATGTGGCAATGGGCCGGAGATGGAGTTTTCGGCTCCTCCAGACCTGCATGGTCATGCTGGGGTGATGACCCCAGAGGATGCCTTCGTGGCCGCAGCCAACATGTGCGTGATGATGATGTTCCTCTGGGCGGCGGAGAGGTTCAAGATCGATTTGATCTCCTATGAATGCAGGGCCGAGGGGGAGAAGAAGATAGAGTTAGATCGGACGGAGATCTTCACCAGGGTTACCCTATGGCCCAAGATAAGGGTTAGAGGTGCCGACGAGAAAAGCGTGAGGCGGGCCCTCCAATCGGCGACCAAATATAGTCTGGTTGCCAACTCCATCAAGGGCGAGGTAATCGTTGAGCCAGAGATCACCATTGTTTGATTATCTCGCCCAAATCTCTGTCAGAATTCATAGGGAGGCATAATGGTACACGTCAAGATTTTGGGGCCAGGTTGTCTCAACTGCTATCGTGTGGAGCAGGTGGCCGTGGATGCCCTAGAGATGGTAGGCGTAGAGGCCACCATAGAACACATCACCGACCACGAGGAGATGCGTAAGTATCCCATCATGCACACGCCGGGCCTGGTGATCAACGAGGAGTTGGTATGTGCGGGGCGCATACCTTCCATAAAGGAGGTCATCTCCTGGGTCAAGGAGGCTCTGGCGGAGAAATCTAAGGCCTGAGTCATTTCACCCGGTTATTCGACTTTGGAGGAAACCATGTCAATGAGTGACAAGGTTCCCGAGAACGCGCTTTTCGTTTGTTTCGGTTGCCTCTCCAATGTGGGCATGCTTACTGGGCTGGCTGGCCTGGAGGTGGTCAAGCAGGTCTGGCTGGACAAGGCCTGCATCTTTTGTTTGGCCGGTCTAGCTGCCGAGGAGAAGATGGTGCTGGACAAAACCCGTGCCGCCCGGCGGATCATCGTTGCGGATGGCTGCCCGTTAAACTGCGCCAGCAAGATCGTGGACCGGCGGGGTTCACTCCAGATAGGACCATCAACCTGGTGAAAGATTGTGGCCTCAAGAAGGGCCCACCATTGGAATACGACTATGAGGATCTTCAAGTGGCGGTGGAGGCCATACTACAGGCAGTTGAAGACGACTGTCGGGGCGGGGAATAGGTGGAAGAACACGGTAGGTTGATCAAGGAGTATAGTTTGGAGGTTACTTCGCCTCCCTGCGACCCTGGCGCGGAGCGATGGAACGCCATCGCCCGCTTAGCCAATGATATAAGCCCTGTTCTCCCTTACCTGAACGCCACCCTTAAGGGTTGTATCTATGATCATGAGGCCAAGGTTCTCACTTGGCAGAGGGGCGGGAGACGCATCGTCATCCGTCCCCGAGAGATAGCAGTCACTAACCTTGAGGACCGGGAGGAGGCTTGGAAGGTAGTGGAGAGCCTAGTGAGGACCATCAACCGTATTTGGGAAAGGCGAGCAAATATAGAGCCCAATTACCAGAAAAGGGAGCGTCTTAAGCCCATGGATGTCTATAAACTCCTGCCAGGTATTAACTGCAAGGCTTGTGGTGAGCCTTCCTGTTTTGCCTTCGCCTTAAAGATAACGGCCGGACAAGCAAGATTGGAGGAATGTGCGCCCCTGTATACTGAGGAACAAAAAGATAGGTTACAGATGCTAGAAGAACGGCTACAAGCGGCTGGGGTGTTGGGATGATCGCATTACAATAGCATGTTGTGCCTGACAAATTTTTCATGGAGGGAGTTCACTATGACGGAATCAACAGGAATTGAGCACGCAGGAGAGGCAAGCGTGGTAGGCAGGCTTTCGTTGCTGGACCGCTTCCTCCCCCTTTGGATATTCCTGGCCATGGCTATCGGGGTGATAGCGGGTTATATCTTTCCAGGAATCGCCACGCTCTTCGATGCCTTGCGCATCGACACCGTCTCGCTCCCCATCGCCATCGGCCTCTTGTGGATGATGTATCCCGTCCTGGCCAAGGTCAAGTACGAGGAACTCTCCAAGGTGGCCAAGGCCTGGAAGATGTTCGGGGTCTCGGTGGTGCAGAACTGGGTCATCGGCCCAGTCATTATGTTCGCCCTGGCCTGGCTATTCTTGGGCGACCTGCCCGAATACCGGGAGGGACTGATCATCGTGGGCTTGGCTCGCTGCATCGCCATGGTGCTCATCTGGAATATGCTGGCTGGGGGAGACAACGAGTACTGCGCGGTCCTAGTGGCCTTAAACTCGGTTTTTCAGGTCCTCTTCTACTCGGTGCTGGCCTACTTTTACATCACCGTAGCCTCTTCCTGGGTTGCCGGCCCCGAGGCGGCCAGCGTGGTTCGCATCTCCATGATGGACATCGCCCGCAGCGTCTTCATATTCCTGGGCATCCCCCTCATCGCCGGTATAATCACCCGCTTCACTTTAATGAGCCGCAAGGGCAAGGTGTGGTACGAGGAGAAGTTTGTGCCCAAACTTAGCCCTACGGCCATCGTGGGGTTGCTATTCACCATCGTGGTCATGTTCTCCATGAAGGGGGAATATATCCTAACCCTGCCCGGGGATGTCCTGCGCATCGCCATCCCCTTGGTCTTCTACTTCCTGATCATGTTCGCCGTCTCCTTCCTCATCTCTTGGGCCCTCAAGTTCGTCTATCCGCAGACGGTGACTTTGTCCCTCACCGCGGCCAGCAACAAT
>CAYUAM010000239.1:0-3335 GCA_964442805.1 uncultured Anaerolineales bacterium
GTAGGAGAAAAATCAGCGCTCTCTTTGTCATTGGGGACATCGGCAGGCAACTATTTGGCCAACTCTTGCTCTATGACCTCTTTGAAGGCCTCAAAGGGCTGGGCTCCCACGACCGGTTGATCGTTGATGAGGAAGGTGGGGGTACCTTGGACCCCGGCGGCCTCGCCGGCCTCCACATCCTTCCTCAGCCCCTCGGTATATTTCCCCGACTCCAAACAGGAGGTGAAGGCTTCGAGATCGAGCCCCAGGTCCTGGGCATACTTATTATATAGTTCCATGAAATCCTGGTTCCCGGACCACTCTTCTTGTTGGGCGAAGAGGGTGTCGTGCATTCCCCAAAAATCCCCCTGTTCTAAGGCGCAAGCCGCCGCCCCGGCCGCTATTATGGCCTGCTGGTGCACCGGGAAGTCGCGGAAGATGAGCCGCACCTTGCCGGTGGCGATATATCGTTCCTTGATGAGATGCAGGGTCTCTTTAACGAAGCGAGCGCAGAAGGGACATTGAAACTCGGAGTATTCCGTTATGGTCACCGGAGCCTCCGGTGAGCCCTTGTAAGGGTCGCCTTCCGCGGTGGTGCCTTCCCAGACCGGCGTAGGGGTAGCCCCCGGTGTGGAAGGTCCGCAGCCATAGAGGAGGAAGGCCAGCAGGCTTAGGATTCCCACCACCCATAAGACAGGCAACCTATCTCTTAACTTCAGCGCCTTTCTCGCACTCACCATCGCTATTCTCCCTTCTTTCCCCATCGGCCTCCAGGCCCTGGGCGAAACAGCGGAGCGCTTCGTCGTTGGCCGGACACCGGCAGGAGAAGTGACCTTGATTCACCATCTCCTCGCTCTCCAACTGGATGGTCACGTGGTCTATGTCGAACTCCTGGGAGACTAGAGAGCAGAGGCGGGCCAACAGTTCTTGCCTTTTCTGAGGATCCACCTCCTCTGCCACCACCACGTGGCTGCTCATGGCCTCGAAATCGGAGGTGACGCTCCAGACGTGAAGGTCATGCACGGAGGCCACCCCCGGTATCTCGGTGAGACGCCGTCCCAAGGCAGTCAAGTCTAGGTGGCTTGGAGTTCCCTCCATCAAGACGTTCACCGTCTCCCTGAGGAACCGCACCCCTCCGTAGATTATGAGCAGCCCGATGCCCACGCTCACCAAGGGGTCAGCCAGCCACCAGCCGAAGGCTAACATGAGGACGCCGGCCAGGATGGCCCCCAGGGAGCCCAGGGCGTCTCCGACCACATGTAGGAAGGCCCCCCGCACGTTGAGGCCGCCCTCGGCCCGGGAGAGCAACCAGGCCCCCAACAGGTTCACCGCCAGGCCAAGAAGGGCGATAAGTAACATAGGCAGGCTCTTGACATGGGGTGGCTTCTGCAAGCGATGGAAGGCCTCATAGAATATATATAGAGAGATGAAGACCAAGGTGACCCCGTTGAGGAAGGCGGCCAAGACCTCCATGCGGTAGTAGCCGTAACTCTTCCCCGGGGTGGCCGGGCGGGCCACGAACCGGGCGGCCAGGAGGCTGAGCCCCAGGGCCCCGGCATCGGTGAACATGTGGCCAGCATCGGAGAGGAGGGCCAGGCTATTAGTGAGGACGCCTCCTATGGCCTCAGCCAGCATGAAGACGAGGGTCATGGAGAGGACCATGGCTAACTCCCTGGCCCCCCGGCCATGATGGTGTTCGTGGGTTGAGGTCATATCTCCTCTCGCTTCAAGAAGGCGGTCATGCAGTGGATCCCTCCCCAACCCTTGCGCAGTTCGCTGATATGGTGCTCTATCACCTCCGCCCCCTCCCTCTCCAGGAGTTCCCGGGTGCGAGGGTTTCCCGCCGGCATCACCACCTTGCCCGGCTCCAGGGCCACGAAGTTCAAGGCCATGCCTTCCTTCACCTCCTCCACAAAGGGAACCTCCAAGAGGTGAAAGCCCCGTTCCCTCAGGGCGGCCCATATATCGTGAGGGACCTGCCAGGGGAAGATGGCGGCTAAATCGGGGGCGATGATATTCATTAAGCCATCCACGTGAGCGTGGCCATAGGGAATGGGGAAGGGGAGAAAATGGCTCACCCCCATGGGGCGGAGGACCTCCTCCACTTGGCGGACCCCCTCGCGATTGGCCCGCACCCCGGTGCCCAAGACCACCGTCTCCCGGTCGATCCACATGGCGCAGGCCCCTTCGAAGATGCCCTTCCCGGTGATGGTGCGAACTATGGGCACCCCCAGTTGAGCCAAGGCCTTGGCCACCCAGCGCTCCTCTCCCCGACGCACCTCCAAGGCATGGCGGGCCAATATGGCCCCCTCGGGGGTCATGAAAAGGGAATCCCGCAGGAAATAGCCGTTGGGCCTCGTGCCCATCTCCTCCACGTAGTACACCTGAGCCCCATGCTCACCATAGATGGCGGCCAGGCCATCGTGCTCCTCTCTGGCCTTTCCAGGATCCAGAACCCCCCGCCAGCGCCAAGGCGAGGGGTCGGTGATCCCCTCCACCTCCTCCCCTGGGCGGCGCAAGAGGACAGCCCTCAGTTTTCCCACCTCGGAAGAGACGCCCCAATCGCCTCCCCAAAAGCGAGAGATCTCCGACCGGAATCCCGTTTCCAAGGCCAGCCACTTCTCCAGGCTGCCGGAATAAGGCCTCACTTTGTCAGTTTACCTTCAACAATAAGTATAGGGGGCTTATGCCCCCTGTAAATATACCTTGCCCTTCCTCCCCTGTCAAGCCGAGGATAGCCTCTCGTGGAGGGCAACTATCTTTCCCTTTCGAACGGCGGCGATGACCCCTTCCTTCAGGGAGAGGGCTCGATTGGTCATGCAGAGGAGAGAAGGCTGGGTGATGGCTACGAAATCCTCGAGCATGGCATCCAAAGCCTGGGCCAAGGTGGCCTCTTGAATGGTATGGAGACGCCCGGTGACCACGAAAGGGCCCACATAGACCACCACCGGGTGGGCGACTTTGTGGATGGTGATGAACTCACCTCCCTCCACCCTCGTCTCCTTGATGAGCCAGGCTAGCGTCAGGGCCTCCTTGTTTACGGCCAGCGAGGGGATAAGGAGCGGCCGGGCCTCCGGCTCGGCGATGGGGCGGAGGGAGGCTTCCGAGAGGGTGAGAACGGACCTCATGCGGTCGTTGAGGAGGTCGAGGAGGCGCCGTGGCGGCCGACTCTCTAGGAGCCCTCGGATCTCGAAATGGTCGCTATAGAGAGCCACCTCGTGGGCCACTTTGGGAAAGGCTTCTCGCTCCATCAATCGCTTCCCTAGGTAAATTTTACCACGTCTGGCCCCTTTGACAAAGCCGATGATTCGTCCCCTGCTTATCGCACCGACAAGTATAAATGCGACTCCTTAGAG
>CAYUAM010000240.1:0-3332 GCA_964442805.1 uncultured Anaerolineales bacterium
AAGGGAGATATATGGTGAAGAAGATCGCCCTGCTTTTCCATCCCAAGATACCGGGATCGCGGCCTTTGGCTGAGGATCTAGGGGAAGGGCTCCGCTCCCGAGGGTTGGAGCCATGGCTGGTCTCCGCCTGGGAGGAGGAAGAGATCGCCGGGCGGATGGCCGACCTCGATCTCCTGGTGACCCTGGGGGGGGATGGCACCGTCTTGCGGGCCGCCCGGCTGGCGGCCCCTCATGGGGCCCCCATCCTGGCGGTGAATATGGGAAGGCTGGGTTTCCTGGCCGAGGCCGAACCTGAGGAGGCTTCAAAAGCGCTCTCCGCAGTACTAGAAGGCCATCATTGGATAGATGAGCGCAACATGCTACGGGCCACCGTGGAGCGAGAAGGTCAAAAGATGGGGAGTTACGAGGCCCTCAACGATATGGTCATCGCCCGGGGGGTAGTGGCCCCAGCCCGCCACCTGACTGCCTCCATAGATGGCCAAGAGTTAACAACCTACATTGCCGATGGGGTCATCGTAGCCACCGCCACTGGCTCCACCGCCTATTCCCTGGCCGCGGGAGGGCCCATCCTTGACCCCACCCTAAGAGACATACTGGTGACCCCCATCGCCCCTCACCTCTCCCTAACCCACTCCCTGGTGCTCCCCCCCCAAGCCCAAGTAACGGTGAAGGTAGAGAGCGACCAGCCTGCCACCCTCACCGTGGACGGACAGATCCATCGGGAACTCCTGGACGGCGATGAGGTGACCATCCTGGCCAGCGATTACCTCTGCCGTCTCCTGCGAGTCCGACCTAAGGGTTGTTTCTATTCAACCCTGCATCAGAAACTAAGATAGCGGGGGCATCCGTGGATAAAGAGGTCCTCTATTGCGTCAACCATCCCGATAGAGAGACCCTTTTGCGCTGCAATAAATGTGGCAAACCCATCTGTACAGAATGCGCCGTGCGCCACCCCGTGGGCTTACGTTGTCGGGAGTGCGCCCAGTTGCGCCGGCTGCCCATCTACGAGGTCTCCTGGAAAGGCTACTCCTTGAGCCTGGTAGTGGGCCTCCTCGTAGCCACCCTCTCCGTCTTTCTGGGAAACCTGTTGATGCGGGCCCTTTTCCTCCCCTTCATAGGCTGGTTCATCCCCTGGATATTGGCCGCGGCCATCGGGGTGGCCCTGGGGGAGTCCATGAGTTGGGCGGCCGGCTACAAGCGCGGTAGGGGCCTCCAGATATTGGCTGGGCTCTGCGCCACCTTGGGATATTTCCTGGCGAACTCTGTCCCTTTACTATTCCTCACCCGTTCCTGGGCCTTCGCCTTCGGCTGGGTCAACCTGTACACCCTCTTTTATCTACTCATCACCATCGCCTTTGCCGTAGGCCGCCTGCGATGAGATAGGAGGGCCCTTGCTCAGCCACCTCTCCATCTCCGATTTCGCCATAATAGATAGATTGGAGATCGATTTCTCTCCCGGTTTCACCATCCTCACCGGCGAGACGGGCACCGGGAAGTCGATCATCGTGGACGCGATGAGCGCCCTTTTGGGAGGGAGGGCCGATCCCGATCTCATTCGCGCCGGTAGCGAGCGGGCCCTCATCGAAGGGGCTTTCACCTTCCCTTATGGTCTTCCCCCGAGCCTTTCGACCTTCTTGGAGGAAAACGAACTGAATGAGGAGGGCCTCATCCTGAGCCGGGAGATCAGGCGGGAAGGGCGCGCTGCCTGTCGCTTGAACGGCCGCCTGATCACCTTGACGCTGCTCAAGGATATCGGGCAAGGGTTGATCGATATCCATAACCAGGGAGAGCACCTCAGCCTCCTCCGGGTGAAGGAGCACCTCGATTTCCTAGACCGCTATGGGGGGCTCACCGCTTTGCGGGCGCAGGTGGAAGAGAAAGTGGCCGCCCTGCACCATTTGCGGCGAGAACTGGATGGCCTCCTGATGGAGGAAAGGGAACGGGCTCGGCGCATCGACCTCCTCCGATACCAAGCCCAGGAGATCGAGAGCGCCCACCTCAAGCCTGGGGAGGAGGAAGAACTGGAGCGAGAGCGCCTCCTCCTGGCCAATGCTGAACATCTCTTGACTCAGCTGAGCACCGCCTACGAGGCCCTCTATGAGGGGCGAGAGGAGAGGCCCCCCGCCATCGACCTCTTGGGGGAAGCCAAAGGGGCCCTGGCCAAATTAGAGCGGCTAGACCCTCGCTGGAGCGAAGGGCGAGGCCAACTGGAGGGGATGGTCGAGGGGTTGAGCGAACTAGCCAGGGCGCTGCGTTCCTATCGTGAGGCCATCGACTACAGCCCAGAGCGGCTGGCTCAACTGGAAGAACGTCTTGAACTCATCCATAACCTGAAAAGGAAATATGGCCCTTCCATCGCGGAGGTTTTGGCCTTCGGCCTAAAAGCGACCCAGGAGTTGGAGAAGATGACTTACAGCCAGGAACGCATCGACGAGTTGAAGGAGGAGGAGAGAAGCCTATTAGCCGAGAGCGGGCTCTTGGCTGGAAGGCTATCCGCCGCTCGCCGAGAGGCGGCCCAAGGGCTCTCTCGGGCGGTGGAGGAACAACTCCGCCAACTCAAGATGGAGGGGGCTCGGTTCTCCATCTCCTTAGAAGGGAAGGAAGACCCCCAGGGGGTGGAGGTGGAAGGGAAACGGCTGGCCCTCGGCCCCACGGGGGTGGATAGGGCGGAATTTTTGATCTCCCCCAACCCTGGTGAGCCCCTGAGACCTCTGGCCAAGATCGCTTCGGGGGGAGAGACCTCTCGGCTGATGCTGGCCCTGAAGAGCGTCCTCTCCTCCGCGGACCAAACCCCCACCCTCATCTTCGACGAGATCGACGCCGGACTGGGCGGCCGGGGGAGCGAGGTGATAGGATACAAACTATGGGCCCTCTCCGCCGACCATCAGGTGCTCTGCGTGACCCACCTCCCCCAGATCGCCTCCTTCGCCGACGCCCATTTCAAGGTAACCAAAGAACTCAAAAAGGGACGCACGGTAACGCGCTTACAGCGATTGAATCAGAAAGGCCGCATCCAGGAACTAGCGGAGATGATAGGCAAGGCCTCGGAGGCCATTCACCAAAGCGCTCAGGAGATCTACCAACAGGCTCAAGAGTGGAAAGAGGGCCGCGCCGCGACCACGATTAGCCCTGACTCATCTGGCGCTAATAGGTAACCTTGGGGGGCAACTTTTTGGCCTGTTCCACCCAACTCTTCACCTCGGAGAGGCCAGGAAGCCGCCGCACCAGTTTCTTCTTCTCGTTCACCTCCACCATCTTCTGATGCAGATGCTCCGGCACCCGAACGCGCAACTCCTTGACCGTATCCACCCCCGCCTCTTCCAGGAGGTCGG